>JAZOQV010000033.1:0-3882 GCA_045656265.1 Acutalibacteraceae bacterium
AGAGTCTATTGAGGCTATTTTAAGCGAGCCATTTGATAGAAGTCTTGTAAAACCATGTGTTGAGTCTAAGGTATTTGGTATTGGTGTTGAGTCTTTTACTGCCGGTTCAGCAGAGTTCACTCTTTCTTTCGCAGCAACTCACGAGGGTTGTCTACCACTAATGGATAATGGACATTATCATCCTACTGAAGTTGTTTCGGATAAAATACCTGCACTTCTTTGCTTCTTCCCAGAAATCACACTACATATTACACGTGGCGTTCGTTGGGACTCTGACCATGCGGTTTTATTCGATGATGAAACCAAAGAGATGGCAAAGGAAATAGTTCGAAATAATGCAATTGATAGAGTTTATATGGCACTTGATTTCTTTGATGCAAGCATAAATCGTATTGCTGCTTGGGCAGTTGGTTTTAGAAGTTGGCAAAAGGCTTTACTTAGTGCGCTTTGCACACCAAATGCTTATCTAAAATCATTACAAGACGATGGCAAACTAACAGAGCTAATTGTTGCTCAAGAAGAAGTAAAAACATTACCTTTTGGCGCAGTATGGGATATGTACTGTAAAGAGTGCGTCGCCCCTGTTGGTATGGCTTGGTTTAAAGAAGTTGAGCAATATGAAAACGAGGTTTTAAGCAAGAGATAAGCTTAAATGCAGCAGTAATTAAACTGCTGCATTTTTTATTGACTTTATGAGATTTTAGCGTTATAATATCAATGGTGATTTTATGGATATCAATAGCTTAGAGTTTAAAGATAAAATACGAATAATTCAAGAGTTAGTTCCTGGTAAACAAGTAACTTTAGCGCACATTATTGCTAATCCTGATGCGGTTTTGTATCAAAAATTGGGTTTGGACCCTAAGGTTGATTATGTCGGGTCTGCTATCGGTATATTAACGGTTAGCCCTGCCGAAACTGCAATTATAACAGCTGATATTGCTATTAAATCTTCGGGTGCTAACCTTAGCTTTGTAGATAGATTTAGCGGTACTCTGATTATTACGGGAACCGTGTCGCAAGTTGAAGCGGCATTTTCAGACATATCTGATTATGTTGCAAATAAATTGGGCTTTGCGGTATGCCCAATTACCAAAACTTAAATATTATTTTTATTGGCAGATGGGTTTTCGTCTGCCAAAAATTATATATTTAGCCATTTAATATTTACATTCTATTAATATTATTAAGTTGTTAATATTGTACAATATCTATGAAAGGAAGGGTAAAAAAGATGGCTTCTAAAATTTTAATTGTTGATGATGATTCTAATATTTGCGAGTTGTTAAGACTTTACTTAGAAAAAGACGGGTTTGATACTATGATTGCAGTTGATGGAGAAAGTGCAGTTAGACTAGCAAATACGGAAAAACCGGATTTAATGCTTTTAGATATTATGCTACCAAAAATGGATGGTTGGCAGGTGTGTAGGGAAATTAGAAAAACTTCAGAACTTCCTATTATTATGCTTACTGCAAAAGGTGAGACTTTTGATAAAGTTTTAGGGCTTGAACTAGGTGCTGATGATTACGTTTCAAAGCCTTTTGACACTAAAGAGGTAGTCGCAAGGGTAAAAGCAGTTCTTCGCAGAACCTCTTCTAATAATTTAAATGATGTTAAAGAGGTTAATTTTGATAACTTAGTAATTAATCTAACTAATTATGAATTAGTTGTAAATGGTGTTAGCATTGATACTCCTCCGAAAGAATTAGAGTTAATATACCATTTAGCTAGTAATCCAAATAGGGTATATACCCGCGACCAACTTTTAGATGAGGTATGGGGATTCGATTATTACGGCGATTCAAGAACAGTTGACGTACACGTTAAACGATTAAGAGAAAAACTTGAAGGTGTGTCTGCTAATTGGTCGTTAAAAACAGTATGGGGCGTTGGTTATAAATTTGAAGTAAAATAATTGTAGGTGGCTGTATTGAAGCTAAAACTTAAAATATTTAAGAAATATTTTTCATTGACCGTTGGCGTTGTAATGCTAAGTTTAGTTTTTTTGATAACTGTTTTTGCGGTTTTTATGATAAATTTTCATTCAAGCGAAAAACGTTCGATGCTTACCGAGTGTTGCAATTCCTTTAGAGAAATCTCTCGTATAAAATTATATAATCAGCAAGAACTTATTGGTATAATGAATGATGTTACATCAATGGTTAGCAACGTAAATAACACAGAATTTATGCTCTCTACAAAAAACGGAGAAGCGATTTATTGCAGTTGTGAAATTTATAAAAGTTATCGTTCTTGCGAGCATACAAAATTTACCCTTCCTAAGCATATTTTAGAAACAACTTTAACGGAACATTCTTTTTATGAAATTGGGAATTTTGGCGGAAATATAAAATCTAGCTTTTATACTTATTCAACACTTTTGCCTTATGATAACTTTTCGGATGAATTAGTTTTGGTTGCTTTTTCACCATCATCTTCTTTAATTTCATTTTTCTTTAACATATTGCGCATGTTCTTACTGTCGTTAACTGTTACAGTTATCATAATGTTTTTTGCAGTTTATTATACGACGTATAGATTAACAAAGCCGCTTGCACTTATGTCTGAAGCGGCCAACTGTATGGCGAAAGGCGATTTCTCTAGAAGAATTCCTGTTACTACAGATGACGAAGTAGGGGAACTTGCCGTTGCTTTTAATGAAATGACCGATTCGCTTATTAAATTAGAGAGTACCAGACGTAGTTTTGTGGCTAATGTTTCGCACGAATTAAAGACTCCTATGACAACTATTGGAGGATTTATTGACGGAATCATAGATGGTACTATACCTAGTGAAAAGCACGCCGAATACCTTAACATTGTAAGTAGTGAGGTTAAGCGTTTGTCGAGATTAGTTCAATCTATGCTAAGTCTTTCAAAACTTGAATCCGGTGACCAAAAGGTTAATTTGACAGAATTTGATATTAGTAATAAACTAATAGAAATAGTTGTTTCTCAACAACAGCGCATTGAAGCAAAAGGATTAGCGATAGTCGGATTAGACGAACTACCTAAGCAAACCGTGGTTGCAGATATGGATCTATTGCATCAGGTTATCTATAATCTTGTTGATAATGCAATTAAATTCTGTGATAATTGTGGTGTGATTTCGTTTAAAATATACTCTACCAAAAACAAAGTATTTTTTTCAATACGGAATAGCGGCGGTGGAATAGATTCTAAGGATTTGCCGCACGTTTTTGAACGTTTTTATAAAACTGACCGTTCGCGTTCGGCAATAAAAGAAAGTACAGGACTTGGGCTATATATTGCAAAAACAATTATAGACATACATCATGGAAAAATTACCGTTGAAAGTATGCCTTCAGAATATACTGAGTTCGGTTTTTACATCCCAAATAGAAAAATTAAAGGAGAATAATTATGGATGAGTTCTACAATAACAACGATGAAATAGTTGACTCACTGCATGAAGAATCAATCGACAGCAGCACAGTGCAAGAAGATGTTTCAGAGAGTAATGAATTTTCTACTGAGGTTGATGTGAACGATTTGTTGTTTGAACAAGAATTAGATGATAATGCCAATGATTCTGTGGAATCTTATGAAGACCCCATAGAAACGCCGAATATTATTTATCATTCGCCAAAACCAGAAAAAGTTAAAAATAAAGGCTTAAAAGTTTTTGCATCAATTTTGGTTTTAGTATTAGTAGCAGCTATTTCGGCTTCTGCTGGATATATTGCCTCCGATTACAAACATTCAACCGCTAATACGTCTTCAACTAATAAAGTTGAGGCTCCAAAGGTCGATTTGGCAGACAAACCCACAGACGAGATTTCAAGCTATACTGATATTGCAAATAAAGTAAATCCTTCTATTGTTAGCATAATGGTTTATAGTTCTGCATCAAAGTCG
>JAZOQV010000034.1:0-19023 GCA_045656265.1 Acutalibacteraceae bacterium
TTAGCGACCTTACAGTTATTACAGAGTATTTCCTTTTGGCATCTGCAACATCTTCAACCCACGTTCGTGCATTGGCAGAAGAGGTTGAAGAAAAACTCAGCGAGCAGGGTGTAGAGCCTTTGCACATTGAGGGTAGAGCAACCAACTGGATACTTTTAGATTACGGTTCGGTTATAGTTCATGTGTTCACAAAAGATGCTAGAGAGTTTTATAGTCTTGACCGCATCTGGAGTGATGGCGAACAAGTAGATTTAAGCGATATTATTGATTAAAGAGGTTAGGTAGAATGAAATACGATTATGCTAGTATAGAAAAGAAATGGCAACAAATATGGGACGAGCAGGAAACCTTTAAAGCGCTCGACGATTATACATTACCAAAGTTCTACGCTTTGGTAGAGTTTCCTTACCCATCGGGCCAGGGCCTTCACGTAGGCCACCCAAGAAGTTATACCGCTTTGGATATTGTTAGCCGTAAAAAGCGACTAGAGGGCTACAATGTTTTGTACCCAATGGGTTTTGATGCTTTCGGACTTCCTACCGAGAACTTTGCTATTAAAAACCACATTCATCCAGAGGTTGTTACCAAACAAAATATCGCAAACTTTAAGCGTCAGTTAAAGAGTCTTGGCTTCTCATTCGATTGGAGCAGACAGGTTGATACCACCGACCCATCTTATTATAAATGGACACAGTGGATTTTCTTGCAACTTTTCAAAAAAGGTCTTGCATATAAAAAGGAAATGGCGGTTAACTGGTGTACCTCTTGTAAATGCGTTCTTGCAAACGAAGAGGTTGTTAACGGCGTGTGCGAGCGTTGCGGTAGCGAGGTTGTGCACAAGGTAAAAAGCCAGTGGATGCTTAAAATCACAGAGTATGCCGATAAACTTTTAGACGGACTTAACGACGTTAATTATATCGAGCGTGTAAAGACCCAACAACGCAACTGGATTGGTCGTTCAACCGGTGCAGAGGTTAAGTTTACAACCACTTTGGGCGATGTTTTAGAGGTTTACACCACCCGTTGCGATACACTATTTGGCGCTACATATATGGTTATGTCGCCCGAGCATCCTTACCTTGAAAAATGGGCAGACAAACTTGAAAATATAGACGAAGTACGCGCTTATAAAGCAGAGGCTGCAAAGAAATCTGATTTCGAGCGTACTGAAGTTGCTAAAGAAAAAACAGGTGTTAAACTTATTGGTGTTAAGGCGATTAACCCTGTAAACCAAAAAGAAATTCCTATATTTATTTCAGACTATGTTCTTGTATCATACGGTACGGGCGCTATTATGGCGGTTCCCGCACACGACACTCGCGACTGGGAGTTTGCTAAAAAATTCGACCTACCTATTATTGAGGTAGTTTCGGGTGGCGAGGACGTTAATGCCGCCGCATTTACCGATTGTGAAACAGGTATACTTTGCAATTCCGATTTCCTTAACGGTCTTTCGGTTGAAGATGCAAAGGCAAAAATGTTAGAATTCTTAGGCGAAAAAGGCATCGGTGGCGCAAAGGTTAACTATAAACTTCGCGACTGGGTATTCTCTCGCCAACGCTATTGGGGCGAGCCTATTCCTATCGTTCATTGTGAAAAGTGCGGCTATGTTGCATTACCTGAAGAGCAGTTGCCACTAACCTTACCTGATGTTGATTCTTACGAGCCTAGCGAAACAGGCGAATCTCCACTTTCAAAGATAACCGATTGGGTAAACACCACTTGCCCATGTTGCGGTGGCGCTGCAAAACGCGAAACCGATACTATGCCACAGTGGGCTGGTTCTTCGTGGTATTTCTTGCGTTATTGCGACCCCCACAATGATAAAGAGTTAGCATCTAAAGAGGCGCTCGAATATTGGATGAATGTTGACTGGTATAACGGTGGTATGGAGCATACTACATTACACCTATTATATAGCCGTTTCTGGCACAAATTCTTATATGATATCGGCGTTGTTCCAACTGCAGAGCCTTATGCCAAGCGCACAAGCCATGGTATGATTCTTGGCGAGAACGGCGAGAAAATGTCGAAATCTCGCGGCAACGTTGTTAACCCCGATGATATAGTTAACGACTATGGCGCAGACACAATGCGTCTTTACGAGATGTTCATTGGCGACTTTGAAAAGGCGGCACCTTGGAGTCAAAAATCCATTAAAGGTTGCAAACGCTTCTTAGAAAGAATCGCAGGCCTTACCGATATTTTGGTTGATGGCGACGAGTATTCAAAAGAACTAGAGTCGGCATTCCACCGCACTATCAAGAAGGTAACTTCTGATATTGATGAACTAAAAATGAACACCGCAATCGCGGCTTTAATGGCACTTATCAACGATATAACTGCAAAAGGTTCTATCACTCGTGGCGAATTTAAAACACTTATTACTCTTCTTAACCCATTCGCACCTCACTTAACCGAGGAATTGTGGGTAACAACAGGCTTTGAGGGTATGCTTAACGCTACCGCTTGGCCAAAGTATGACGAGGCTAAATGCGAGGATTCAACCGTAGAAATCGTTGTTCAGGTTAACGGTAAAATAAAGTGCAAACTTAATATTGCTGCCGATATTTCAGCCCCCGATGCTATCGCCCTTGCTAAAGATCAAGAGGCAGTAGTTGCAAGCTTAGATGGCAAAACAGTTGTTAAAGAACTATACGTTCCTAAAAAACTAGTTAATATTGTTGTAAAATAATCAACTATCTCTTGACATTATTAAGTAAAGTGTGTTACAATATCCTAGTACATTAGGTAACTGTATGTTGCCTTGCAAATTTACGGAGGGAGGGAATTATCAATGAGCCAGGTCAGAGTTAAAGAAAACGAATCACTTGACAATGCATTACGCCGCTTTAAAAGGCAAACCACTAAAGATGGCGTTATTCAAGAAGTTCGTAAAAGAGAACATTACGAGAAGCCTTCCGTAAAACGTAAGAAGAAGTCAGAGGCTGCTCGTAAGCGCAAGTATCGCTAAAGTAAAACAGCTGTTTCACCTTTGCCCCAACGGGCTAATGTGGGGCAGCTATTTTTTACATACGCGAAAAGCAAAGGCTCGCAAAATCTTGTTTTCTGTTGCTCTCTTTTGCTGTGTTACGCTCACTTGTAATACACAAAGTATTACTGCGTTCGTGTGCCTTGCAAAATAAAACAACAGAAAACAATCTAATCGCGTTCCCTTGCTTTTCGCGTATGTGATAAGAAGTTTTGTAAGTATCGCACAAACCACCACCGTTACAACTTTTCGCGTATGCGGGAGAAGTTATTTTTTCGTTCCCTTGCTTTTCGTGTATGTGAGAGTTTTGTATAATTTTTTAGGAGAGCAGTTTATGTTATTAAAACCAACCGCTATGGCAAATAGAGTAACCGATATTAGCCCTCAAATGTTAAAAGATATGGGTGTGTCGGCTTTGCTTTTAGATGTTGATAATACCCTTTCTACCCATCACGGAACGGTTCTTGTAGATGGTCTTATTGAGTGGATTGAAAATATTAAAAACTGCGGTATAGAACTGCTTGTACTATCCAATTCTAAAAGTAAAAGGGTTAAGCCTTTCGCAGAAAATATTGGCCTACCATTTGTATCTTTGGGTTTAAAACCATTGCCGTTTGGCTTTATTAAAGCACTAGGGCGATTAAAGGCAAAAAAATCTGCAGTTGCTTTGGCGGGCGACCAGATTTTTACCGATGTTTTGGGCGCAAGGCTTGTGGGTATAAAGGTTATTTTGCTAGAGCCTATTAAGTTGGAAGACGGTTTAAGTTTTAAAATCCGTCGCAAAGGCGAGGCAAAATTAAAGGCATATTACAGTAAAAAAGGGTGGTTTAAGTGAGCGCAAAATTCGGACCTGCAGGAAATTCAGAATCCTTTGCTTTAATGAAATATAAAAGTTCTTTGGATGTACCGGAATATATCGAGAGAATGGGGCTTGACGCCTACGAGTATCAATGTGGCAGAGGCGTAAACATTGGCTTGGATAAGGCGGCGGAATTGGGCCTTAGGGCAAAAGAGAAAAATATTGCGCTATCTTTGCATGCGCCCTACTATATTTCAATGTCATCGGTTGAACCCGAAAAGCGTGATAACTCTGTAAACTACATTTTGCAGTCTGCAAGGGCGGTAAATGCAATGGGCGGCGATAGAATCGTTGTTCACACAGGCTCTTGCGGTAAAATTAGCCGAGAAGAAGCATTATCACTTGCCACCCACACTATGAAAAAAGCTGTTTCTGCTCTTGATAGTGAGGGACTTTCAAATATTAGAATATGCCCCGAAACAATGGGGAAAATAAACCAACTTGGTACTTTAGACGAAGTTTTGGAACTCTGTTTAGTTGATGAGAGACTTATACCTTGCATAGACTTTGGGCATCTAAACGCCAGAACTATGGGCGGACTTAGCACCTTCCAAGATTTTAGCGAGGTTTTTGATAAAATTGAGGACAAGTTGGGTATTTCACGTCTGCGCGAATTTCATTCCCACTTTTCAAAAATAGAGTATACCACAGGTGGCGAAAAGAAGCATCTAACCTTTGAAGACACAGTATACGGCCCTAATTTTGAGCCCGTAGTAGAACTTATTTTAAAGAAAAATTGTAGTCCAACCATCATTTGCGAATCTGCAGGCACACAAGCCGAGGATGCAAAAACAATGAAGGACTATTATGAAAAAATTAAGAAGTGAGGTAATTCGATATGGAAGCAAAACGCGTACTTATTATTAACGGACCAAACCTTAATATGACAGGGCTTCGCGAACCTGATATTTACGGAAGCGAAACTTTAAGCGACATCAATGCATCAATCAGAACTTATGCTAATGCTATGAAAATCGAGTGCGAGTTCTTTCAGTCTAACTGCGAGGGCGAGATTATCTCAAAAATTCACGAAGTGCTTAACTCTTTTGATGGTTGCATTATCAATGCCGGTGCATACACCCATTACAGTTATGCCATAAGCGATGCCATAAAGTGTGTTAACAAGCCTTTTATTGAGGTGCATCTATCCAACCCGCATGCAAGAGAGGAATTCAGACATAAATCTGTATTATCTCCTGTTTGCAATGGTGTAATTGCAGGCTTTGGTAAATCGAGTTATATGCTTGCGATAAACGCTATGCGCGAGTTGATTTAAGTTATGCAAGAGTTTTTAGATTTTACAGAAGCAACGCCAAGCCTTATAATAACCGACGTTAATAGGTACTATCTTACGGGATTTCGCTCTAGCCTCGGCTACCTTTTTTGCCTTAAAGGCAAACTTATACTTTACGTAGACGGCAGATATATAGAAGCCGCCGAAAAAGGCGTAAATAAGGGCGTAGAGGTAAGACTTTTCAAAAAACTTACGACTGCTTTTCTTGATATGTCGGATGAGTTCCATGTAAACTCTTTTGCACTAGAAGAAGAAATTTCGGTGCGAGAGTTAAATAGTATCAGGAAAATTTCAAAAGGTTCTTATGCCGACCCAAAACTTTCGAATCTTTTATGCGATATGAGGGCAATAAAAACCGAAAAAGAGGTTGAGCTGATTTCTAAAGCGCAAGCTACTGCCGAAAAGGCGTTCGAGGCGGTTCTTAACTATATAAAACCCGGTGTTACCGAGCGTGAGGTACAACTTTTTTTAGAGTACCAAATGCAACTTGGGGGCGCCGAGGGTATGTCATTTGAAACCATTGTTGTATCGGGTGTTAATTCTTCTTTACCGCATGGTGTACCTAGTGATAAACCTATTCAAAATGGCGATTTCGTTACAATGGATTTTGGCGCACTATACGGTGGCTACTGCTCGGATATGACAAGAACTGTTGCGGTGGGTTACGCTACCGACGAAATGCAAAAGGTGTATGAAACTGTTCTTTTGGCGCAAGAAACTGCAATAGCCAAAGTAAAAGCTCGCGTTGATGCTAGCAAGATAGATGATGCCGCAAGAACCGTTATAGAAAATGCGGGTTATGGCAAATATTTCAATCATAGCACTGGGCATGGCGTTGGAATTGAGATTCACGAAGCGCCAAATTTATCACCTAGTAGTAGGCAGGTTTTACGCGAGGGAAACATAATTACCTGTGAACCGGGTATTTATATCCCGCAAAAATTCGGTGTGAGGATAGAAGATATGCTCTACGTTACCGAAAATGGCAGTAAAAACCTAACAAAAACGCAAAAAAATCTTATAATTATCAAATAACTATTGAAAAATGCAGTAAAATGTTATAAAATTAAATAAAATAATATAAACTATTACTTGGAGGTAATTTTTATGGTAACAGCCGGCGATTTTCGTAACGGTATAACTTTCGAGATGGATGGAAACGTTTATCAGATAATCGAGTTCCAACACGTAAAACCTGGTAAGGGCGCAGCTTTCGTTCGTACCAAAATCAGAGACGTTATTGGTGGCTCTGTTGTTGAAAAAACTTTCAACCCAACCGAAAAATTCCCTACCGCTTATATCGAGCGTAAGGAAATGCAGTATTCTTATAACGACGGTGGTCTATACTACTTTATGGACCCAGAAACCTATGATATGGTTCCTGTTAACGAGTCTGACCTTGGCGACAACTTTAAGTTCGTTAAAGAGGATATGATTTGTAAAGTTCTTTCTTACAAAGGCAACGTGTTTGGTTTAGAGCCTCCTACCTTTGTTGAACTTCAAATTGTTGAAACCGAGCCAGGTTTTAAAGGCGATACTGCTACTAACGCTACAAAACCTGCTAAACTTGAAACCGGCGCAGAAATCCGCGTACCTCTATTTATTAACGAGGGCGACGTTATCCGTATAGACACCCGTACCGGCGAGTATATGGAGCGCGCATAATTAACCAATTGTACCGAAAGGGGTATTTAATATGACACTTGCAGAAAAAGTTGCATATATCAAAGGCCTTGCAGAAGGTTTATCACTTGGCGATAGCAAAGAAGAAAAACTTTTAAAGGCTATTATTGACGTTCTTGGCGACGTTTCAAACGAGATTGACGATTTAAGTGATGATGTTTGCGATTTAGCCGAGCAAATTGACGAGGTTGATGAAGACCTTGCCGCTTTGGAAGACGAAGTTTATTACGACGAGGACGAAGACGATGAGGACTTCGACGATGATGACGACGAGTACTATGAAGTAACCTGTCCTAAATGTAATGATACCATCTGCCTTGATGAAGATATGCTTTTAGAAGGCGGTATTGACTGTCCAAACTGTGGCGAAACCTTAGAGTTCGAGTGCAGCTGCGACTGTGATGGTTGCGACGGTTGCGACGAAGAATAATATTTAAAAGAAGGGCTGTCAATTTTTTGACAGCCTTTTTGTTTTTTTAAAGGAGCTTTAAATGACTAAAACCGAATTTAAGTTGGATTTTAATGCGGTTGACCAGGGTACTAAAACTGTTGCAATAATCGTTGCGGCGGGTTCTGCATCCAGAATGGGCGGAGTAGATAAGCAACAGCTAAAGATACTTGACACACCCGTAATAATTCGCAGTATTCGTGCTTTTTCAGAACTTGATTGTATAGACGGCATAGTTATTGTAACTAAAAAAGAAAGTGTTTTGGAAATTCAAAAACTTATTAAAGAATATGGCGTGCAAAAGGTTACCGATATTGTAGAGGGTGGCGATAGTCGTGCGCAGTCGGTAATTAACGGACTTACCGCTTTGGCGGACGATACCGACCTTGTGCTTATTCACGATGGGGCTAGGCCACTTGTAACTAGTGATATAATAAAAGATGTTAAATCCACCGCCGAATTATACGGAGCGGCGACCTGTGTTGTGCCGCTAAAAGATACAGTTAAAATTATTGACGAAATTGGCAAGGTTGTGTCAACTCCAAAAAGAAGTAGTTTGGCGGCAGTTCAAACACCGCAAGGTTTTAAATTATCTAAACTTAAAAATGCCATCGCCTCATTTAGTGGCGATCTTTCCCATATAACCGATGACTGTAGTTTTTTGGAACTTGCAGGCGAAGAAGTTTATACGGTTAAAGGCAGTTACGAAAACATAAAAATAACTACAAAAGAGGATATCTCTCTTGCTATTGAAATACTTAAAAACAGGGGGCAACAGTAATGCGAATAGGTCATGGTTACGACGTACACAAATTAGTAGAGGGCAGAAAACTTATTTTAGGCGGAGTAGAAATACCACACGATAAAGGACTTTTAGGCCATAGCGATGCCGACGTTTTGTTGCACGCTGTTTGTGATGCTTTACTTGGTGCGGCAGGTCTTGGCGATATAGGCAAACATTTTCCCGATACCGATGAAAAGTATAAAGGCATAGATTCAAGACTGTTGCTTCGCGAGGTTGTAAGCCTACTTAAAAGTCGCGGATATAAGGTAGTTAATATAGACTCAACCATTATTGCTGAGAGGCCTAAACTTGCAGAGTATATTAACAAAATGCGCCATAATATTGCGGTAGATTGCGGTATTGACCGCGATTTTGTAAACGTAAAGGCAACCACAGAAGAAGGCCTTGGCTTTACGGGCGAATTGTTAGGTATTGCCGCAAATGCGGTATGTTTAATCGAAAAATAAAACACATATTTTGCGTTTCTTATTGCATATTATTAAGTATGCAAAGGAGATGTAAAAATGTTATTAGTTAATTTTCGTTTAAAGAAATCTTTGGTTGGAATAGTGGCACTTTGTGTAGTGTCTTTCGTGGTTTTAGCGGTGTTGTTTTCTACCGTCAAAACGAATCCCAAAGGTAGCGACACGCTTGATAGACTGGCATATTTATCAAAACTAGGTTACAGTATTGACGATGGTTCAGAGATAGAAACGCAAATTAAAATACCAAAAGATTTTAGCGAAATTTATGTGGAATATAACGATACGCAAAAGGATGCAGGGTTTAATCTTACCGAATATAGCGGACAGGATGCCACGATGTATACCTATTCAATTAACAACTATAAGGACTTCAAAGGCGTGTACGCAAATTTAATAGTTGTTAAAGATAGAATTGTCGGTGGCGATATTTCAAGTATAGAAAACGGAGGTTTTACCTTGCCTCTTGTGGAAATAAACAAACAATAGAGGAATAAAAAGTGTCAACAGAAAGATTGGACAAGTTTATAGCAACACAGAAAAATCTGCCAAGAAAGGAAACAAGGCAGATTATTTCTCGTGCAAGGGTAACGGTAAATGGTGTTGTCGCTCGCGCTTTTGACACGCGCGTAAACCCCGAAATAGACGTTATAGAGTTGGACGGGCAAAGGGTAGACTATAAAAAATACGTTTATATTATGATGAATAAACCCAAAGGCGTGCTTTCGGCGGCAACCGACAAATCCAGAAGCACTGTGGTTGATTTGGTGCCCGAGGAACTCTCAAGAAAAGAACTTTTCCCCGTTGGTAGACTGGACAAGGACACCACAGGACTGCTACTAATAACCGACGACGGAGAGTTCGCGCATAGGGTAATATCTCCAAAAAGCGAGATAGAAAAAGTTTACGAGGTAGTGCTTGATGGGGAATTGCCTGATAATGCAGAAGAATTATTCTTAAAAGGTATTGTTTTGCATGATGGGACAAGGTGTTTGCCTGCAAAACTTACGATAGATAAAAACGACAAAACACGTGCCAAAGTAACCATAATGGAAGGTAAATATCATCAGATAAAAAGGATGTTTGGCGTGCTATCTTTGGGGGTAGTAGAACTGCATAGAAAATCTGTTGGTGGGGTAGAATTAGACCCAAAATTGTCCCTTGGCGAATGTAGACTCTTGAATGCAGAAGAATTAGCCAAAATCAACAAAGGCAACAGTAAAACAGACAATAAATAAGATATTTTAGTTGAAATTCACAACACCTTATAAAAAGTATATGAAAGTTGCATAAAATTTTAGGTATATATTTGTATAGTTAACGAATAGAAAAGTTGACGTTCATTTGTTATAATACTAGAGTAATTTGGTGTTATTATTTTTAAATTACATAGGAGGCATAAATTTTATGGCAGGCTTAACACTAAAAGGTATTTACAAAAAGTATGCCGGCGGCGTTGTTGCCGTTTCAGACTTCAACCTCGAAATTAAGGATAAAGAGTTTATAATTCTTGTTGGTCCTTCAGGTTGCGGTAAATCAACCACTCTTCGTATGGTTGCCGGTCTTGAAGAAATCACAGAAGGCGAGCTTTACATTGGCGACCGTTTGGTTAACGATGTTGCTCCAAAAGATAGAGATATTGCAATGGTTTTCCAGAACTACGCTCTCTATCCTCACATGACCGTTTTTGATAACATGGCATTCGGTCTAAAACTTCGTAAAACTCCAAAAGATGAAATCAAACGTCGCGTTGAAGAAGCAGCACGCGTTCTTGATATCGAGCATCTTCTTGAAAGAAAACCAAAGGCACTTTCCGGTGGTCAGCGTCAGCGTGTTGCGCTAGGTCGTGCTATCGTTCGTGAGCCTAAGGTATTCTTGCTTGACGAGCCTCTATCAAACCTTGATGCTAAACTTCGTGCACAGATGCGTACCGAGATTTCTAAACTTCATCAAAGACTTGGTACAACCTTTATTTACGTTACCCATGACCAGACAGAAGCTATGACAATGGGTACCCGCATCGTTGTTATGAAAGACGGTGTTGTTCAACAGGTTGATACCCCACAAAAACTTTACGACCAACCTTGCAACATGTTCGTTGCTGGATTCCTTGGTTCTCCTCAGATGAACTTCCTTAACGCTATCATTCGCGAAGAGGGTGGCAAATATTTTGTAGAGTTCGGTAAAGAAGCTACAAAAACCGAGATGGAAGTTAAGTTCACACTTCCTCTACCTGAAGAAAAGAACCGTAAGGATTGCTTAAAACCTTACATCGACAAAGAGGTTGTTATCGGTATCCGTCCAGAGCACGTACACGACGAGCAGATGTATCTTTCTTCAATGCCTGATGGTATCGTTGATACTAAGGTTGAAGTTACAGAACTTATGGGTGCAGAAATCTATCTATATATGGATTGCGCTGGCCAGAAAATCATTGCTCGTGTTGATCCTAAATCAACCGCTCGTCCACAAGACGATATCAAGGTTACTTTCGATACTTCTCGTATCCACATCTTTGACAAAGAAACCGAGCTTACAATTTCTAACTAATAACTTTAAAACCGCCCATATTAAGTGGGCGGTTTTTTTATGCTAAAAAATCTACTTATAGTAGAAAGATAATAAAAAACCAAAAAATATTATTAAAACCCCTTTATGTTTTAATAAAAATAATGTATAATAATTAGGTATAGAGAAAAAGCGCATTTGGAGGTACACTTTATGTGCGGATACGTTGGTTTTACAAATAATAAATTAGATAATGCCGATAGTGTTTTAGAGGCAATGATGGATAAAATTATACATCGTGGTCCTGATTCTAGCGGTAAGTACGTTAGCGACGATATATGTATGGGTTTCAGGCGCCTTAGCATTATAGATTTAGAGGCGGGTCATCAACCCCTTTATAACGAGGATAATACACTTGTTTTAACCTTTAATGGCGAAATCTATAACTTCCAAGAAATTAGAGAGAAACTCGTAGAAGCGGGCCATGATTTTAAAACACATAGCGATAGCGAGGTTTTAATTCACGGTTATGAGGAATATGGCGAAAAGTTAGTGCCAATGCTTCGCGGTATGTTCTCCTTTGTCATTTTTGATACTAAAAACAAAACCCTTTTCGGCGCACGCGACCCATTTGGTATAAAGCCATTCTACTATGGTGCATTTGGCAATACCTTTATGTATGGCTCTGAAATAAAGGGCTTTTTGCCGCACCCCGATTTTAAAGCAGAACTTAATGAAACTGCGCTTTCTAACTATCTTTCATTCCAGTACTCACCTACAGAGGAGACCTTCTTTAAAAATGTATATAAACTACCTCCTGCACACTATTTCACATACAAAGATGGTGTTATGGAGAAAACTCGTTATTGGCGTCCTGAGTTTAATGCCGATGGCGAGGTTAAGAGTATAGACGAGTATGCCGATTTAGTAGATGCACAAATTCGCGAATCCGTAAAGGCGCATAAAATAAGCGACGTTGAGGTTGGCTCGTTCCTTTCAAGCGGTATAGATTCAAGTTATATCGCCGCTGCGGCAGATGTTGATAAAACCTTTACCGTAGGCTTTGGCAAAGATGAAAAATATAACGAAATAAGTTACGCAAAAGAATTTGCAGAGTTTATAAAAACCGAAAACATAGCAAAGGTTATCACTCCTGAGGAGTTTTGGGGCGAGTTCCCAAAAATTCAGTATCAGATGGACGAGCCTTTGGCAGACCCTGCCGCAGTTCCTCTTTACTTTGTGTCAGGCCTTGCAGCAGAGTATGTTAAGGTTGTACTTTCGGGCGAGGGCGCAGATGAACTTTTTGGTGGCTATAAAATATATGCCGCCCCTCTAGCTTGCCCTAAATTTAATAAAATTCCGCTGTTTTTGAGAAGAATGATGGGTGCTATTGCTATGCACTTACCGAAAGTTCATGGCATAAACTTCCTTGTTCGCCGCGGTAGACCTGTTGAAGATTGGTTTATTGGCAACGCAAATATCTTTACCAAAAAAGAACGCAAGGCGCTACTTAAAAATGACGTTGCGCCCGCACCTAAAAAGGTTTGCGAAAAATTCTATTCCGAGGTTTCGGATAAGGACGAGGTTACCCGTATGCAGTACCTCGATATAAATATGTGGATGATGGGCGATATACTACTAAAGGCAGATAAAATGTCTATGTCGCACTCACTAGAATTACGCGTACCTTTCCTTGATAAAGAGGTTATGAAATTAGCCCAAACCTTGCCACTTTCGCGCAGAGTTAATTTAAGCAATACAAAACTAGCCCTTCGAAAAGCGGCGGCAAAAACATTACCACAGAAAACTTCAGAAAAGCCAAAACTTGGCTTCCCTGTGCCTATTCGTGTGTGGCTAAAAGAGGATAAGTATTATGAGTTGGTAAAGGCAGAATTTACGTCCCAAACCGCAAATAAATACTTCAATACAAAAGGCCTTGTAAAACTTTTAGACCAACACAAAATGGGTAAAAAAGATAATAGCCGCAAAATTTGGACTGTTTATACTTTCTTGGTATGGTACAAGCAGTATATCGAAAAATAGGTGCAATAATGAATTTTAAGAAATTATTAAACCCCGCGCTGCTTCTTTTGGCGGCGCTCGTTTGGGGTGTGGCTTTCGTTGCGCAAAAAAGCGGTGCTAACGAGATTGGACCGTTTTTGCTTTTAGCAGCGCGTTCGTTTGTAGGCGTTGTAGCGCTATTGCCTGTAATCTTAATTTTAGGTAAAAAAGCACCACAGCCAAAAGTAGATGTAAACAGTAAAAAGCCCCTTTATATAGGTAGTATCTTGTGCGGCACGCTTCTATTTGTTGCAAGCGCATTCCAACAAATTGGCATATCCGAGGGTACAGATGCGGGCAAAGCAGGGTTTATCACTGCGCTTTATATTGTTCTTGTTCCGATTGTTAGTATATTCCTTGGTAGTAAAACGAGTTTGAGGGTTTGGATAAGCGTTTTAATGGCTGTCTGCGGCCTGTTTTTACTCTGCGTTAAGAATGGATTTTCGGTACAGGTTGGAGATATCTTAACCCTTGTCTGCGCGTTTGTGTTCACTTTCCACATACTAGTTGTAGATAGGTTTTCGCCAAAAGTCGAAGTTTTAAAAATGTCTTGTATGCAGTTTTTGGTGTGCGGAATATTAGCGCTAATCACTATGTTTATAACGGGCGAACAAAACACCATCGAAGGTTTAAAGGGCGCATACATAGAAATACTATATTTAGGCGTAATGTCAAGCGGTGTTGGCTATACTTTGCAAATGGTTGGCCAGCGTGATACTAACCCAACTCTTGCCTCTATTTTAATGAGTTTAGAATCGGTTTTTGCTGTGCTTGCAGGTACGCTTTTTGGCGAAAGATTAAGTTTAAGAGAGGGAGTAGGTTGTATAATTATGTTTGCAGCAATAATTTTGGCCCAACTTCCTACAAAGAATAAATGCGAATAGTTTATTTTGGATTTGATTTGTTTGCCGACTGTTTTCGCGCAGTGGTTAATACAAAAGGTGTAGAGGTTATGGCTCTGTACACCTTCCATACCGATAACGAGTTTGAATTTAATCGTGAAGTGGTTACAATCGCAGAAGCGCATAATATTCCCGTGCATTACGAAAAGATAACAAAAGAAGCGCTAGAGAATTATTTTGATAACGGGTGTGATTTCACTCTTTCGGCAGGGTATATACACAAGATACCTATACTGGATAGAGCCGATTTTAAAGGCGTAAATGTTCATCCCGCACTTTTGCCGATAGGTCGCGGTGCGTGGCCTTATCCTTGCACTATTTTAAAGGGACTTAAAAAAGACGGTGTAACCTTGCACAAAATCGAAGAGGGCTTTGATACGGGCGATATTTTATTGCAAGCATCCTATAAAGTTAGTAGCCGAGAAACCCTTGATACACTTACAAAAAAATCCCAAAAACTAGGTATAAGGTTAGTTAAGAAACTGCTAGGCGGTTTTGATAATATTTGGAATAACGCCAAGCCGCAAGGGAAGGGCGAATATTGGGCAGAGCCAACCGATAGCGACCGCACAATCACAAATGAGATGGGTGTTAGCGAGGCAAAACTTAAGGTACGCGCGTTCGGCAGTTTCGGTGTCGTTTTTGATGGCGAGATTTTCAAGAATAAAACCAAGAAATATAAAAAAGTCCCGCTTAAAGACGGGCAAATAAAATTGTTTTATTAGCGGTTTACCGTTAAAACTATATAGGAGAGTGTTTTTATGAAACGATCAGAAATCAATGCAGCAATAAAATGGGGCGAGGAATTATGCGCAAAGCATAACATCACTCTACCAAAATTTGCATACTTGAAAGGCGACAAAGCGGAGTTTGCAAAACCCGAGCGTGAAACCATTGTTAAAACTATGCTTGGTTGGGATGTAACCGATTTCGGTACAGATGATTTCGAGCATTGTGGCGCAGTTTTGTTCACAGTTCGTAACGGTAGCATTTACGATGAAACCCTTGGCACTCCTTACGCTGAGAAATACATATTTATGAAAGAGGGTAGCGAGCAAGAAATTCCTATGCACTACCACATTCATAAGACCGAGGATATAATTAACCGTGCAGGTGGCGTACTTTGCGTTCAGGTTTATATGGAAGGCGAAGAGGGCAAAATCGACGAGGAAAAGGATGTTGTTGTTTACTGCGATGGCGAGCGCAAGGTTGTAAAGGCTGGCACTGTAATCGAGGTTGAGAATGGTAACAGCATTACACTTACACCTTATATGTTCCATCGTTTCTGGGCAAAAACAGGTTGCGGCGATTTAATCGTTGGCGAAGTTTCAAAAATTAACGACGATAATAAGGATAACGTTTTTGCTAACCCACAAGCACGCTTCCCCGAAATCGTAGAGGACGAAGCACCTTACCGCTTACTAGTTAACGAATATTAAAAATTAAAGGAGGGCAATGCCCTCCTTTTTTATTTTATTTTTTTACTCTTTATGCTACTGTATTTGCCGTATACTTTTTTGCCCGAGAATTTGCGGTAGGCTCTTGCTTTAAAGTAATACTTTTTGCCACTAGTCAGTTTCTTTATTGTAGTTTTTAGTTTGCTTTTTGAAACTGTTACGCTTTTTGCATTTTTAAAGCTTTTAGAGGTTGAGTAGGTAATCTCATATCCATCGGCAAGGTTTATGCTTTTAAGGGTAATAGTAGCGCATTTTTTGGTCTTTGATGAGAGAGATTTTATTCCCGCTTTTGCAGGCGTTGTCATTGTAGTAACGTAAGCGTATTTTTCAGAAAAATAGTCATTATCTCCCACTCTTGTAAAGGCGCGAATACTGTACTTAAATTTTGTTGCGGTGGTAAGACCTGATAATTTTATGTTAGTATTCCCGGTGGTTGCAACATAATCATAGTTGCCGGTTGCGCTATTATATTTGTAAACTCTGTAATGTGTTGCATTTGTAACAGCGTTCCAACTAAGTTTTACCGAGGTAGAAGAAACAGTTTCTCCCTTGAAATTAGTAACAACGTCAGGTCTTATTTTAAATGTTAATTCTTTAGTGCTTTTGTAGTTGCCTTTAAACTGAACACTCACCTTGTAGTTGCCGATTTCGATTCTTCCTTCGGGATATGTAACTGTGTAATCTTCATTCTCTTCTAAACTATTGCCATCGGCATCCGCAACAATAACGCGAGGTGTTTTAACCTTTCCGTTGTATGTGTAAAGGGATTGGGAGAGTTTTAGGGTTGTAACTTTTCTAATTGGGTCGGTTTCAAAAGTCTCATCGCAGTATAGGCAAATCTTTTTAATTTTTCCTTCAGTGGCAGTAGATGCCTTATATACCTTAGAATGTATGTAGTGGCCTGTAGGTGCTATGTTTTCTTGCTTTATTATTTTTTCGCCACAAGCAGAACAAGAAATTCCAACAGTTTTACCGGGCTTTGTGCAGGTAGGCGCTGTACCTTTTTCGGTAACGAGTGTATGCTCCGAGAAATCGCCACCAGGGACAAATTGTTGTATATCAACCGCCTCAGAGCATAGTTTGCAGTAACTGCCAAGGGTAAGACCGCCACCTACACAGGTAGGCTTTACTTCGGGCTGCACGGTTAAAGGGTGCAACCCTTCGGCAATCAGGTATTCATCCATAAGAATTTGCAACCCTAGCATATCCTCGGGCGAGCGAAATATCTTATGGAAATTCGTGGGATGCTCGGGGTCGGTGTAGTGGGATTTTGCAAAGTTGTCTATATTAAAATTCTCGTGAATTGAGGTATCATAGCAAAATTCGTAATTGTTAAGGTAGGCAGAACGATTGGTAAGAGAACTGTATAGCATCTGCGCGGTTATATAGCCTGCAAGTGGGTTTTCGTGATTTCTGTCGCCATCTTTTCCGCTAGTTGCACCATGAACTGTACCTTCTATGTTATCAAAGCCTAAATTTTCTTTCATAAAGCTGGTGCGTTTAAATTCCATTGTAGCACCCGGCACCTGCTTTTCCCCTGAATATATATCGTAAACAAGCTTGCCCCAGTCAACTACAAAATATCCTGCTTCACGAAGTTTTTCAACACCTTCTATAAGCCAAGGCTTGTAGAATTTTTCTTCCTTTTCAAACATCATAGGTTGCCTTAGAAATCTAAACTCAACATCCTCGGGGAATATTTCAAGATATTTCTCTACAGTACCTAAAAGGTCGTAGTTGTCTTGGTTGCCTTCTGAAAGAACTAGGTAGTCTACATCAAGTTCTTCTTCACTAAGTTTTGAAATATAATTTTTAAAGATATTATCTAATTTTTGACCCGAATAGGTATGGTCAATAACTGTGGCTTCCTCGCCGTTTTGCTTTATTAACTGATATAGGTAACCTTTGTCTTCTTCGCCTTGGTCGCCGTATATTACGCAGTTTCCGTAATAAACCATAGAGTTGCCAACAACCATAATTTTTTTGCCGTCTAGCGACACAACACCTTTGTGTGCTGTCTGTTCGCTATCAAGCGCCCTACTGCTTGTACGGAACAAAATTATTGAAGAAAATAGAGTGCAAAGCACCAAAATTACCGAAAATAAGCGTTTCATAAAAACTCCTTTTAAAAACCTTGCTTAAATAGTATTGTTCACAAAATATGTAATATAACTAGCAAGTTTTGTTATTTAATTTCAATTTGCACCGCTTTTATTGCGTTCAAAGCGGTTTGGTGGCTTTCTTTTGTAACACCTGCCGAGCAAGAAGCATCAACCGAAATTTTTACCTCGGGGAACGATGCTTTTAAAATCATAGCGTTTGAAATAACGCAGATGTCAGTACACAAACCACAAAGTTCAATTTCTTCAATCGGCTCGCCAAAACTTTCAAGAATTCGCGGCAGTTCAACACTACCAAAAGTAATCTTATCAATAACAGTTTCGGCAAATGGTTGCAGTTCATCACATATCTGCCAACCGTCAGTATCCTTAATACAGTGGGGAACAGGAAGTTTTTCACCCTCTTGCGTATCCATATAATTATCAAAATGAGTATCGCGTGTAAATATAATCTTTCCGTCGAAATTTTTGACTTTTTCTACAACATTAGGAACGATTGCTTCGGCATCCTTGCTACCTAACGCACCCGTAATAAAATCAACCTGCATATCTACAACAATCAAATATTTCATATAAAAATCTCCTTTTAATCATTCGTTAAATCTCCGTTACCACTTACAGGTATTGCTTCGCCAAGAAAGGTTGGCTTTGTTTTAAATATGCATTTTACAAAATCCTTGCATCTTGCCAAAATTTCTCTAAAATCTCTAAAAGATTGACCTGCATAGGCGTTAAGGTCTGCAGAAACACCATAGGCTTCTATTCCAAGTTGTTCTGCGATATAGACTGCACGATACAAATGATACTCTTGTGTTACGATAATAACCTTATCGGCCTCGAAAATCTCTTTGGCGCGGTACATTGTTTCATATGTAGAAAAGCCTGCGTGGTCCATAAAAACATCTTCGGATGGTACGCCGTTATCAACGGCGTATTGCTTCATAGCGTTAACCTCGTCATAATCTTTTTGTCCGTGGTCGCCACTCATCAAAATTTTGGGTGCTGCACCTTTATTGTAAACTTCTAGGCCACATATCAAGCGGTCTTGAAGCATATTACTAAGACTACCATCGCCACGAACCTGACACCCAAGCACAATAACACAATCAACATCATCAAGCTCTGTGGCTTTCTGTGCGGTTATAATGTGATTTTTCGCTGTGGCTTTTACATAACCATTAACGGCAAAAAGCGTTGCCATACCTATTATGGCAAGACATAGCATAATTATTAAAATAGTTTTAAACAGTTTCTTCTTTTTCATTTAATGTACCTCTCCGCCAGGAAACATACTTGGCGTGCACAAAATTTAATTTATTTACCACATTATAACATAAAACTAGGCTTGTTTCAATAAAATGCTAAAGCAACTAAATATTCTGAATAAGAAAAGACTTGGACAAATAATGCCCAAGCCTTTTAAAACTATTGTT
>JAZOQV010000035.1:0-14727 GCA_045656265.1 Acutalibacteraceae bacterium
CTGAACGTAGCCCATTTGCTTGGAATCGGTTACGGAAGCCTCTAAGCCTTCACAGAAATCTGCTGAAAGCTCTTTTAAGAGGTTTAACTCGGGTGCTATATATTTTTTCATATTTTCGCACCTCCTAGTTGTTAGTTACGATAACGTCGCTGTAAACTACTGTATCGTCGCTATATACTACGTAAGCGCGTGCATGGCGAACTTTGCCGCCGCAACCGGTTAAGGTTGCCATAAAGTCTACAACGCCTTCGGTTGTTACCTTAACTTCGCTTACCTTTAGGCTTGGGTTTTCTTTGTTGATAGCAGCTGTATCTTTTAAGGTAAACATATCGCCTTTGTTTTCACCTTGTGCATCATAATTAAGCTTATAGGTGTTAGAAGCAAAGATTATACCGTATGCCTTAACTTCAGCAGTAGGTGCAGCGTGTGCAAATACTGTAAATTTGCCATCCTTCATTTCTTTACCTACAAATGTTACTGCATCTGCAGTTAACTGTGTAGAAACAGGATACAAATTCATTTCTGTACCACAAGCATAAAGTGTGCCTGTAGGTGCTGCTACTAGAACTTTGTCCTCTGCATCGGTCCAGCTTAATGCGCCTTCGCATGTTAGAGTAATTGCAGTATCAAATTTCTGTGTGTCTTGTTTCTCGTACTCTGATTTGTTATCGAGTTTATAAATTGTTACAGCAGTGTTTATATCTACTGCTTTATAGCGTGCATAAAAGGTGTTATCTGCGGTAACTGCCTCAAATACCTCGCCATCCCATACTACCATATCGTCTTCAACGAAAACATTGTAGCCGTAGATGTCTTTTACTTTAGCATTGATTGCTTTTACATCATCTTTGCTTGGGGTTTTGCCCTCTTCTACAACGATTGTGCCGATAACATTTTTTGTTGCATCTATGAAGGATAGGGTGTATTTAACGGTTGTTTCCTTAACATCGTATTTAGCAGTAAGAGCTATATCGCCACCTGCTAAATCATAGGTGTATTCTGCTTTAGCAGAAACGATTGTTTCGCCGTTATACCAGCCTTTGAAGGTGTAAAGTTTTAAATTAGCTCTATCTTCATAAGATTCGGTAGCGGTAACTTTAACTGAACCTGCCGCATAGTTACCGTTGTCATCTTTAGGACCTGTGTAAACAGCATCTGCCTTGCTTATAAGTGTTGAAGGTACGCCTTCTTCGGTAGCAACTGCAACGCTTGCATCGGCAGGACTTACGTAAACACCGTGGAGATCTAATCTGTTCCATCCGAACCATAGACCTGTATGTGCACGTGTTGTCCAGTTGTAACTGCCAAATGAATTGTAGGGTTGATAGAAACGAACTGCAACAAATTTTGCTCTAACAGGGGTGCTAAATGCCACCTTAGTAATGTTTTTAATTGTGTCTTTGGTATGGTCAACATTAACTACGGTTACGCCCTCGCCTGTGAGAAGCGCTTCTTCTGTATTTGCAAAAATGTATTGATAACTTTGTGGTGCCCATTGGCTAATAGTGTCATCTGTTTTATTAAGGTCGGCTAATATTACCTCATTAATATCAGCCTCGGCTGCCAAAGCGTAGTTTGCCTGGAACCACTGTTTGTTAACATCGGGTGTATCTAGCTTTGTTATCTTGCCATCGCTACCATACTGTGTAAACATCTCATTACCCAAACCATTACACAACATAAATGCAGGTTGTAAAGAGCCAACCTTATTTTCAGTTAATGTTGCAAAGTCGGTATGTTGGAACCAGTCTTTAGATGATTTTGTTGGGGTGGATTTTATATAAATTTCAGGGTCATTAGCATCGGTATTATAATAATACGCTTCGTGTGTAGGAATATCGTCTAATAGGTTATATTCGGGGTCAACATCATAGTTGTTTCTGTTATTATATCCCGAAATGGTGTATGGAAGTTCATCGGTCTTTTGACCGTGAACATCTAATCTGTTCCACTTCATCCATCTGCTGCCAACACCGTTACCTATTACAGTACTTGCATTGGGGTTAAGGGTGTTGTAGTGCTGATACATACGAATTGCCATATACTTTGCCTTAACAACTTTGTTAAGTGTTACAGTTGTAATATTCTTAATGGTGCTTTCGCTGTGGTCAACGGTAATTGTAGTTGCGCCAACGCCCGAAATAAGACCGCCCGGTGTATCAGAGAATATATACTGATAAGTTGTTGGTGTATATTGGCTTACTGTATCTTTATTTTCAAAACACGACAATGTAACGTCGGTAATTTCTGAACGCTCGGGTAAAGTATAGTTCGCTTGTACCCACTGTTTCTCACTAGGTGTATCTATACTTGTTATTGTTTTATTATCCGCAGAGCGCTGGAAGAATAATTCTAACTGTAATGAGCTTGATGTATAGAAAGCAGGTTGAGGAGCACTAGGTGTATTATCCTCGCGTGTTGCAAAGCCTGTGTTAGCAGTCCAACCGGAATTAGTAACCAATGTTGCTTGATTGGTGTATGTAGCACCACCGTTCGCAGCAGTATCAGCCTCGTCAACATTATACCAATAAATAGCATCAGGCGATAAACCGTTTAACAAGCTATCTTTAGGGTCTAGGTTGAACTGATTTTGGTTGTTAAAACCAGAAACGGTGTAATCCATTTCTGCAGCTTTAGTACCGTGAACGTCTAGACGGTTCCATTGATAGAACTTTTGAGTGGCGGCTTTGCCCTTCAAAGTATTCTTCTGTGCCTCTGTTGCATAAATGTTATATGGCTGTAACATACGGATAGCCATATATTTTGCAGTAACAGGTTTATTTAATGTAACGGTTGTAACGTTTTTAATTGTGCTAGCGGTATGGTTTACCTCAACTACGGTTGCACCAACGCCCGAAATAAGACCGCCCGGCGTATCAGAGAATATGTACTGATATGCAGTAGGGGCATATAATCCAACGTTGTCACTAGCCTCATATCTAGTTAATGTTACATCGGTAATTACCGAACGTTCAGGCAAGGTGTAATTTGTTTGTGCCCATTGAAGATCTACATTTGGTGTGTCAAAAATCGGAGTGTCATCATTTGTAGCTTCTGTTCCTTTATCATCAAAATCAATAAACAACTCTAAGCCCAAACTATTAGTAATTTGGAATGCAGGTTGTGCAGCAGACGGTGTGTTAGTTTCAACCGTTGCTAAGCCAAGGTTATCAGCCCAACCTGGTTTTGTTACCTTAGTAGGTTGAAAAATATACGATGCGCCACCATTAGCCGCTGTATCTCTTTCATCTACATTGTACCAATAAACATTATCTGCTGTAACATTATTAAGCAGATTTTCTTTTGGGTCAAGGTTGAAATTGCTTTTGTTGTTATAACCCGAAAGGGTATAATCAGTTCCGGCAACGAGTTTGTCTTTAGCAATTGCGCCGAAATTTGCCACTGCAAAAAGACTAGCTACGATGCTCAAAATTAGGGTCATGCTAAGTATTCGCTTTTTCATTTTCTTTTCCTCCTTAAAATTTTATAAGACGTGCAAAGGCACTTTTCCTTATATATTTATTTTAAACAAAAAATTTGTCCGCCACAACCTACTTATAGTAGAGAATCACTAGTGTTTACGCGGCATTTTACTATTCCTAAAAGGCGTAATTCTCCGTTTTGCCTTTATTTATGCGATTTTTGACACTCTACTTACCGCATACTTTTCAGAAAATACATACAAAATTTCTTATTTGTGCCTCAAAAACGTGTCATAATCAGTCTGCCCTTGGCAAAAACACGACACCGCTAGACAAATTTTTAAAATTTTATGCCTTTTGAAAGTGGCACGTTAAGTATTTATGCAGTATTGTAAAGATTTTTATTTTGTGATAAAATAAAATGGCGCAAGGGCAAGCCTTACGCCATTAGTTAATGTGCAACAATTATTTGCTTCTTTGCTGATTGTTGTTATTGTTATTATTGTTCTGATTGTTGTTCTGGTTATTATTGTTGTTATTGTTCTGCTGATTGTTGTTTTGGTTCTGTTGTCTATTGTTCTGCATTAGTATCACCACGCTTTCAGTTTTATTATTAACAATACCATATACTTTATTCTCGGAGGAGATATTTAGGTGAATTTTCCAAACGATTTTTTTGAAGATTTGAAAAAAATTGCAAATAATTATTCTGACAATGAAAGGTTTTTAGCCTCGCTTGATGGCAACTACTACCGCGGTATTCGTGTTAACACTTTAAAATGTAGCCGCGATAAATTAGCGTCGCTTTTAAATTTAGAGGCACCCACGCCTTTTTGCAAAAACGGTTTTTACGTAGAGGACGATTTTTCTATTGGAAATCATCCTTTGCACCACGCAGGCGCTTACTATTCGCAAGAGCCATCGGCAACCTCGGCGGTAACCGTACTTGACCCACAAAAAGACGAATATATTTTAGACCTTTGTGCAGCACCGGGAGGAAAATCTACCCAAATCGCAGCAGCTTTAGGCGGCACGGGGCTTATTTGGAGTAACGAGCCTGTCGCAAAACGCGCATCTATTTTAATTTCTAACTTCGAACGTATGGGAATACATAACTCGGTTATTTCTGCCACCATGCCCGACCTTTTGTGCAGTTCTTTAAAAGAATGTTTTGATAAAGTTTTGGTCGACGCCCCCTGCTCGGGCGAGGGTATGATTAGAAAAGAACCCAAAGTTTTGGAAAACTGGAGCCGCGAAAACGTTAAAAGTTGCGCTTTAAGACAGTTGAAAATTTTAGATTCGGCGGCACTTGCTTTACGCGAGGGTGGTAGTCTTGTTTACTCTACCTGCACCTACTCTTTAGAGGAAAACGAGGGGGTTATTAAGGAATTTTTACGTACCCACCCCGATTTTTGCTTACAACAAATCCTGCATAATTTCGGCAGAGAGGGTATAGGCATGCCCGAGGTTAGACGCATCTTTACGCTAGACGGTGGCGAGGGGCATTTCGTAGCGCTTCTTAAAAGACAAGGCGATTCGCCAAGAAAATCCATAGACTTTGCACCTAAAAAGGCGCAAAAACCTACCGCCGAGCCTTGCGATGCGCTAGAATTTTTAAAACAAAACAAGGTAACACTGCCCAAAGGCAAAATCATAGCAAAAGGGGACAGGGTGTATCTTTGCCCCGACATAACTCCGCCCGAAAATATCGGTGTTTTACGCGTAGGCTTACTACTAAACGAGCCGAACCCTAAGCGATTTATCCCCTCGCACGCTTTATATATGTGTCCCGCTGTTTTGTGCGAAAATAAACTTGACCTACCGCTATCCGACCCGCGCGTTAAGGCTTTCTTGCACGGCGAGGAAATTGCCGCAGACGGTATAAGCGGTTACACTCGCGTATGTGTTGAGGGAATCCCCTGCGGTTTTGGAAAGGCAAGCGGCGGCAGACTTAAAAATTTCTACCCCAAAGGCCTCAGGACTCTTTAATCAGGAGGTAAATAATATGAAAATGATGGACTGTGTTGAGGTTATTGTTGAGAAAGAAAAATACGCAAAAGACGGTGTTCATAAAGGCATGCAGGGTTGGATTTGTATTGATGATTACACCGGTAATACTAGGCTAGTAAATTTCCCGCAATACGGAATGAAAGATGATATTGCAGAAATCAGCATTCACGTTGACGACTTGAAACTTTTACCAAACGGTATGAATGCCAAGGTTAACGAGCGCATTAAGGCGGAGTTTGGCGATTAGTTTATAGAATTATCTCCGGTTGGAAAGTATTACCTAATGGTTATATAAAACTTAATACCCCTTATGGCAATAAATAATTATGGAGGTTAATATGAAACATTTAGATAGAGTTGAAATTTTGGTTGAAAAAAAAGAATACGCTGACGAGGGTGTTCACAAAGGCATGCGCGGATGGATATGCGACGATGAAAAAATAGATGGTTATTGGCTTATAAATATCCCTCAATACTATGACAAACCGGATATAGCAACAATTCCAATAAAAGAAGTCGATTTGAAACTCGTTCCCGTCATGGATGCGAAGGTTAACGAGCGCATTAAGGCGGAGTTTGGCGATTAGTTTATAGAAAAAACTTATTTTTATAAAAAATTTTTAAAAAGTTGCATTAGTTGCTGCAACGTTGCATTTTACTACACCCCTTTATATAGGAGGACCTTTGCTCCTCACTATACACGAAAGAGGTTAAAAAAATGCTAAATAATATTTTTGTTATGGTTGTTGCAGACAGGGAAGAATACAAAATTCACGGTATTCACAAAGGCGATAAAGGTTACCTTTGCGATAACATTCGCCGTGGCAGTAAATGGCTTGTAAAGTTTCCGCAATTTAACTCGGCGGAGAAATACAAAGAGGTCTATATTGACGATGACGATTTAGGCTGTTTGTTTTTTCAAGAATAAAATTTTCAAAATTTGCTTGTAATGAGCGAATTTTGGGTGTATAATACTTAAAAATACTTTTGAATTGGAGGAGCGTATATGGATTCCGGTAGCAGTAGTGGTACAAAACCCCGAGTGAGCAACTTTTACCTTAGCATCGGCTTATCCTTACGCTTTGCCGATTTTGCATAGTTAAAGGTGGGCTTTTGCCCCTTTGCTTGTTTTGTACTATCTACCTTATGGCTTTCTGCCACCAGAGTCCTACATAATTATTTATGTAGGCTTTTTTGCGCCAATTTTAGAAAAGGAGATAGACTATGCTTGAAAGAATTTTAAGTTTACTTGAAACCAAAAGTTACACACCGCTAAGAGCCGTGCTTTTGGAAACAAATCCCGTTGATATTGCGCTTTTGTTCGAAGAACTTACCCCCGAACAACGCATTTTAATATTCAGACTCTTACCAAAAGAAGAGGCAGCCGAGACCTTTGCATACCTTGAAAGCGATATGCAAGAAACACTTATTAAAGGTTTCAGCGATAAGGAACTTAAAGCCGTTTTGGACGAACTTTATTTGGACGACGCGGTTGATATTATTGAAGAAATGCCGGCGGGCGTTGTAAAACGTATGCTTCGCGGTGTTGATGCAGAAACAAGAAAAACAATAAACGAACTACTAAAATACCCTAAAGACAGCGCGGGCAGTATTATGACCCCCGAGTTCATCGACCTGAAACGTAATATGACGGTCGAGCAGGCTTTCCGCCACATAAAGAAAACGGGTATTGACAAAGAGACCGTTTACACCTGTTACGTTACAGACAGTAACCGCAAACTTAAAGGTATTGTTACGGTTAAGGATTTAATCTTTGCTGAAAGAGACACTACCTTAAAAGAGTTGATGGAAACCAATGTTATCTACGCCGGAACTCTGGACGATAAAGAGGACGTTGCTATACTTTTCGATAAATACGACCTTTCCGCCCTACCCGTTGTTGATAACGAACACCGCTTGGTTGGTATCGTTACGGTTGACGACGCTATCGACGTTATCCAAGAGGAGAACACCGAGGATATCGAAAAAATGGCGGCTATTATTTCGACCGACAAGCCTTATCTCAAAACAGGCATTTTCGAAACCGTTAAAAACCGCATTCCGTGGCTACTTATACTTATGCTTTCGGCAACATTTACGGGCGCGATTATCTCGGGTTTTGAGGCAAAACTTCAAGCACTCGTCGTGCTTACTGCCTTTATCCCTATGCTTATGGGTACGGGCGGTAACTCTGGCTCGCAATCGTCGGTTACCATTATCCGCGGTCTATCGTTGGGCGAAATTGAAATCGGCGATATTCTAGAGGTTATATGGAAAGAACTACGCGTCGGTTTTTTATGCGGTGTTGGCCTTGGAATTATCAACTATATTAAAATTTTACTTGTCGATTATCTGCTTATTGGCACATTTTCGGGCTATAATTTCGGCGAAACCTGCCTTATTGCGCTTGTGGTTTCACTTACCATCGCAGTTACGGTAATTGTGGCAAAATTGGTTGGTTGCGTGCTACCGATTTTGGCAGAAAAACTCCACCTCGACCCCGCCGTTATGGCAAGCCCATTTATTACAACCATCGTCGACGCCATCTCGCTACTAATCTACTTCGGCGTAACAACCCTATTCCTAACCCCGCTGATGTAAACTCATTTCGAGAGGGCACAAACGCCCCTTTTCTACAAAAAATTAACCACCGCTTGCGGAATTCCGTTTGCGGTGGTTTTTACATTTGGCAACTTACCTATTACTTAAAAAAGCACCGCTTTGGGAGACGCTTCGTAAGGAAGGTGCCCCAATGGGTAGCTCTTGTATCTAAACTGAATAATTGATTTCTTTAAGCGGTATAGCTATTGGCTATGCCGTTTTTTGTTACACACCTTTTCAAAGTGCGTAACCCACTATGACACTTTCTCAGATTTTCCATGCAAAGATGTCGGTGGGCATTCAGTTTAAGATACTTATTGTATGTAGACTTATAGTATTCACAGAGTTAAAATGTATACTTGGGAGGGTTGCAATTATGGATATTGTAAAAGTTTTTGGAACTAATTTAAAAAAGCACCGTACCGCTATGGGTATATCGCAAGAAGCGTTTGCCGATAAATGTGGCATGCACCGTACTTATATTAGTGCTATTGAATGCTATCGTCGCAGTATATCCCTTGAAAATATACAACGTATTGCTGATGCACTTGAAATCGAAACTTATAAACTGTTTTTGGAGGATAAATAAGTGAAAAATCTGAACGCAACAATAGAAAAACTAATAAAAAACACTAATGGAAATCTAAATATCATTAAAGCAATTCAGGCAGAAAGTCCTATATACCCTTTCAGTACCGAAAGTAAATTGCTAGCATACTTTTTATCATTGAACGAACTTTCTTATGAAGAATTCTCTGAATTAAGTAAATCATATTCCCAAAGAAATAAATATCTTTGTCTGTATGATATGGCACCTCGTACATATGGACAAACTTGGGGTGAACTACACATTAGATCCCTGTTCCCAAAATTCATAAAAGCAACCAAAAAGAACCTATCAAAAGAGTATCCGAAATTTGATGGAGAATTCGATCTTTGGCTGCAAGGAATACGCGTAGAAGTAAAAGCCTGTCGTGCGAATAATGAAAAAGGGAAAGGCAGTTTGGCGAGTAGAGCATACTCGTACTCTGAGGCTAAAAAGCTTGATTTCAAATATCATTATCAGCAGCTGAAGCCTTCTTGTTGCGATGTTTTTATTTGGATTGGCACTTGCCTTGACAAATTGCTTTATTGGGTTATCAGCAGCAAGGAACTAAAAGAAATAGGAAAAATGGGTTCTCAACACCGAAACGAAAACACGGGTACTCACCAAATAGAGGTTTTTGAAGGTCAAATTTTTATGACTGAAGAGCAACTAAAACCTTTTCTTGTTGACGAAAAAGATATTTTAAAAGTCGTTTTAGAAAAAGGCAAGAAATAATTTTAGAAATATATAATAATTTATTTATACAAAAATCGGTTCTTTTCTTTTAGCACGTTTTTTATTATCAATTGCTGGTGTTTATTAAGATTGTATAATCCCATAATCTCTTTATCAATTTCTTCATATAGACCACTAATGTTTTCGTTTGAATTCATTATGTGGTCTACTTTTTTTATAATACCGTTCTGTTTTTCAGCACTCACCATAGGTATTGGCAATGACTCTATGTGCGATCTTAGCAGCTTAACAGAATTGTATTTTTTGTTGATAAAGTAAGCTGCTACACTAGAATTCAAAATCGCCAAAACATACTTGATATTCATACCTTCAATTTGGGGTATTAAGATGTTACAACTGTTCAACGAAAGAGTTTGCCGATTGTCATACGTAAAAACCGGAACCTCAGCAATAAATCTATACAACAACTTTTCTTCTGCTCGATACATTTCGGTTGGCGCAACTTGCTGGAATTTTTCAGGAGCAAACTGAATATAGTTATCGGTTTCTTTCATAGTATATCTAAAAATATCACTACCTTTTAGAATAACTTCCATTCCGTCCTTTTTTTCATTTGCAATATACTCTTTATTGTTACCGGTAACAATTCCCAATGCAAACTTAGCGTTATTTGCAAGATATTTTGCATTTTGCACTGAACTAATCACTTGCAAGCAATCATATTCTTCATCGCTCATATTAAAAGAAAATGACGTTATATCAACATCTCTATTCGCATTGATAATAAATTCCTCATTATTTAATTCAATTCTGCAACCTTTTGTTTCTCCGTGGTAACCGTTCTGAATGCCTAGAATAATAGCCGGGCACTGCACTCCTGCAAAGGCGTTTCCTAAATAACTTACAAACTTAAACGCTGTGTTTTTTACTATCAGTTCTCTTGCTTGTTGATGAGAGTTTACACTCAAAATTGCTTCTGGCAATACATATGCCAAGTATCCACTTTCTTCAAGCATTGACATTCCTTTTTCAATGAACAAATCATATGACTCCATACCTTTGTTTTTTGCCGTAATATAATTAGTGGTAAGATAAGCAGTTTCTTCCTTACTGAAATCATATCCCCACGGTGGATTACCCAATACTACTGAGAACTTACGTGAGAAAGTATTAGAAAGGGTATCACCACAAACAAACTGAGAGTACAATTGCTCTTTAGTAAGGGTGTTATCAAGTAAAAACATATTGATTCGTGTAATTAGAATACTAATTTCATCTATATCTTGACCATAAAGGTTCTCAATTTCCACCCCATTTCCAACAAGACCAATAAGAAAATTTCCCGTTCCACAACAAGGATCACATAATGTCTTGTTTTGAGTATTAACGCATTTTTTCAAATTGGAAATAAGCGTATTAACAGTTTTTTCAGGTGTGTAATATGCACCGGTTTGTTTACGATGACTTAAATCTCGAAGAGAAATATACGCAAATCCCAAAGTATCTTCTAAGGAAACTAACTGTACTTTACTATTCAAAGCAGTTTGAATATTTGTTAACGTGATTTGTGATACATCAATATTGCCAAGTAAGTCTTTAATCAAGCTATTGAATACATCATTACTTGTAATATCACTTTTCCCTTCAAGCAACAAATTATCTGATACAACTATCCCTCCGCTTTGTTGATATAATTGTATGGCGAAATTAGCGAGAATCACCCTCAATTCATCTTCTGTCATTTGGTCGCAAGAGCTCAAAATACTTTCAACAATTTCACGATTATGATGGTTTTTGATGTAATCTTTGTATAGGACTTTGCCACTTACACTTTTTTTGTTCCTTCGACTTTTCAAACGATTAACTTTTCCGCTCTTTATTTCTGAGATAAGTGTTTCTATATACTTCTTATCAAATGTTTCACCATCAGAACCAATCTTCAATTTTCCAAGTCTAATCCAGTTTTTAGCAGTTGCTTGAGAAACAGAAAGCAACTCACAAACCTGAGTAATACTTAATTTTTCTTCCTCAATTTTATAAAGATCATCAAATAATGATAATTGATTTTCAGGCACAGTACTTTTTCTTCGTGCATCAGTAGGTTTTTGAGCATTAGTAGGAATTAACCATACACCGCTCATTCTATTAGCACCTTCAATACGACCTTGCTCACACAAAAGTTGAACTCTTCTTTTGGATATATTAAATTTTTCTGCTGCATCAGAAACCGATATATACATACTAACACCTCACAGGATCCTTAATGATATAATTATACTCTTTTGTGCGAACGATGTCAACATCATTAATGTTTTGCGATACTTTTAAGGCAGTTATGAATACTCGTAAAAAGACCAAGGGAGACACTTCCTTACGAAGCGTCTCCCTTGTGCATCTCCTTTTTTTGTACTTTTGTTGTTAGTCTATTCTTTCTGTGCCGAAGAAGAAGAGGGCTACTGTGCCGGGGCCTGTGTGGCTGCCGATTGTTGTGCCGATATCGTAAATCTGTGGCTCGCCGTCTATATACTTAAATTTTTCTTTAACGAGTTCTGCCACAGCAGTTGCATCCTCTTTACATGCCGAGTGGCAGAGGTAAACTTTACCATTATAGTTTAGACCGCCCTCTGCATTTTCTACCATTTTTTCTACGATTTCGGTAATAACCTTGCTCTTGCCACGGATTTTAAAGCGTGGTACAAGTTTTCCATCAAAACTCATATTAAGTAGTGGGCAGATTTTAAGAACTGTGCCAAACCAACCCGAAACTTTTGATACTCTGCCGCCCTTTATAAAGAATGTAAGGTCGGTTGAGAAGAACCAGAGGTGCACTTTTAGACGGTTTGCGATTGCCCAATCATAAAGTTGCTCGATGGTGTAGCCCGAATCGCGCAAATCGGCAAGTTTATCCATAAATAAACCATAACCCGAGGAAGCGCCCAAAGAGTCAACAACCATAATTTTTCTGTCGGGATATTTTTCGCGCAATTCCTCTGCCGCAATACATGCCGAGTTGTAACTGCCCGATAGTCCAGACGATAGGCAAACGCAGAAAATATCTTTATCCTGCTTTAAAATGCCCTCGAAATACTCCATATACTCCTCAACATTTATCTGCGAGGTTTTAGTTTCGGCGCCGTTTGCCATAGCCTCGTAAAATTTCTCAAAAGAAATGGTCTGACCTAAGTCGTCGGGGTAGGAAACACCATCCAAGGTGTAGTGAAAGCATATATAATCAATATTTCTTCTCTTAAAATGCTCAGGTGTGAGGTCGGCGGTTGAGCCGCAACTTAATACATATTCTGCCATTGTTTTTTCTCCTTTTATGTGCTCAAAATATGGGTTTATTTGCCCGTTTTTAAGGCTTTTATGTTATTCGATTGGGAAAGCGTGATTTCTCCGTTTCCCCTTACAAATGCATTTTATCAAATTATAGGCGAAATTTCTACCCACTATGCTAATTTTTTGTTATACTTATAAAAACCAAAAAGTAGAGTTGGTAAAAACCAACTCTACCCACAGTAGAAATCCAGTGTTTATGCGCCTTTAAGGCACCTGATTTTACAGTTTTGAAAGTTTTTCAGCAATAGCCACCAAGTCCTCTTTAGAGTAAAATTCGATGGTAATCGTGCCCTTTTCGTGTGGCTTGCCCTCTATTTTTACCTTTCTGCCAATTTCGTTTTTAAGCGCTAACTCGGTTTCTTTGTAAAAATTATCCTGCTTTTTAGGGGCTTTTTGAGCTGTCGGCTTTTTCTTCTGTGCAAGTCTTTCAAGTTCGCGCACCGAAGCACCGTTTTGCGCCATTATAACCGCCTTTTCGCGAAGTTCTTCATCGGTAATGCTAAGAATTGCTCTGCCATGTCCTGCGGTTAGTTCGCCAATCTTAATAAGTTCCAAAATGTCTTGAGGTAGCGCCAAAAGTCTTATCGCATTTGAAACTGCAGGACGCGATTTTCCGCAAGTTTCTGCAACCTGTTCTTGTGTAAGACCAAAGTTATCCATCAAATATTTATAGCCCGCCGCTTCTTCGATAGGATTTAGGTCCTCACGTTGTAGGTTTTCTATCATAGCGATTTCCATAGCCTCGCCGTCGTCTATCTGACGGATTATAACGGGAACTTCTGTAAGACCCGCCATACGAGATGCGCGCCAACGTCTTTCACCCGCCACTAGTTGATAACTGCCGTCGGGCATCGTACGAACAACCAACGGTTGCAAAAGTCCGTGCTTTTCAATACTGTCTGCAAGTTCTCTTAATGCCGCCTCGTCAAACTCTTTTCGGGGTTGGTCGCGGTTGGGCTCTATTTCAGAAAGTCTTAATGTATCGGTAGAGGCACTGTCAAGCGCATTTTCTTCCCAAAGCGCGCTAAATCCTCTATCTAATCCACCTTTTTTAGCCATAATATCACCTATTCCTATCTATTTCTTTTCAAAAATTCCTTGGCAAGCGCATTATAAGCCGCACTGCCTTTGCCCTTGGGGTCATAATACTGCACCGGCATACCATAACTTGGCGCCTCGCTAACCCTTACAGAACGGGGGATAGCAGTAGAATACAATTGCTTTGCAAAATATTTTTTAACCTCTGCCACAACCTGTTGCGTAAGATTAAGTCTGCCATCGTACATAGTAAGCACGATGCCCTCTAGGTCGAGGTTGGGGTTATAAAGCCTCTTAACCTCTCTTACCGACACCATAAGTTGCGAAAGACCTTCCATAGAAAGATACTCGCACTGCATTGGCACGATAAAAGAATCCGACGCGCAAAGACCATTGATTGAAACAAGCCCGATTGATGGGGGGCAGTCGATAAATATGTAATCATATTCCGAATCAAGTAGGGCTAACGCCTTTTTAAGTAGCGATTCGCGATGCTCTCTGCCAATAAGTTCTACCTCGGCGCCCGCCATATCTCTGTTTGAGGGGATAATATCTATATTTTTGAATTTTGTTTTGATGATGGTCGATTTCGGCTCGGCGCTACCGGTTAGTAGATTATAAGAAGAAACCCTTAAATCGCGCTTATTTATGCCGTAGCCACTAGTGGTGTTGCCCTGTTGGTCTATATCCACCACAAGCACCTTTTTGCCAAGGCTGCCCACCGCGGCGGATAGGTTAACTGCCGTTGTGGTTTTGCCAACGCCACCCTTTTGATTAAAAATTGAAACTATCTTAGCCAAGAAGTTACCTCCGTATTGACGCTTTATGCGACATTTATCATAATAAACCTATATTTTTGCAGTAAAAACTGCTTTTTGTTTGTTACAAATTTATTATAATGATTGTCATTAGTTGAAACGCCCAAAAGCGTTTCAAAAAGCCACCTTATATGTGGCTTTTGCAAAATCAAACCCGTTTGTTTGATTTTGCAGAACAATCATTTCAATGGTTATGGTCAAATTTTCTTTGAAAATT
>JAZOQV010000036.1:0-27383 GCA_045656265.1 Acutalibacteraceae bacterium
ACTGCAGCCGAGTTTTGCGACCTATGTATAAGAGAAACCGATAAAGACCACCCCTACCACAGTTACGGGCTTAAATTTGAGGGTGTTTTAAAGGAGTGGAAAAAATGATAACATTTAAAGACGTAGTAAAAAACGAGGCGGTAAAAACTTACATCAATGCCGCAGATAAATCTTTGGATGTTTTGGGTTTCACAGAGCACAGTTACGGGCACGTAACCGTTGTTGCTAAAAAAGCAGAGTATATTTTAAGCACGTTGGGATACCCCGAAAGACAAATTGAGCTTGCAAAAAATTGCGGCATATCTGCACGATATTGGCAACCTTATCAACCGTATTGACCACGCGCAAAGCGGTGCGGTTATTGCCTTTCGTTTACTTGATAATATGGGTATGGAACCCGAAGAAATTGCTACCGTTGTAACCGCTATCGGCAATCACGACGAAGGCACGGGCGTACCCGTTGATGCAGTTTCTGCGGCACTGATTTTAGCCGATAAATCCGATGTACGACGCAATCGCGTACGACATACAGAGATGAGCACTTTTGACATTCACGATAGGGTTAACTACTCGGTTGAAAGCGCTAATCTTACGGTTAACACCGAAAAGAAAGAAATAACCCTTAACTTGCAAATTGATTTGGAACTTGGTAGTGTTATGGAATATTTCGAGATATTTATGGCACGTATGCTTTTGTGTAAAAAAGCCGCCGCCAGACTAGACCTCGAATTCAGGTTAATAATAAACGGTCAAAAACTTTGTTAAAAGAAGTCCTTGTAATCCACAAAAGTTGGTTACAAGGACTTTGTTTTTTAGTTATTTATACAAAATTTGACAATACTTAACTAGTTTTGTAAAAAATGCTTGATATTATTTGGCGATTCGTGTAGAATTTTTTATAGTGGGGTAGTTTGAGGTTCATATTATATCCTCATTACTTATTTACGCGCTACAACTGATAGCCAACAAACGCTATTTTACATATATCAACATTTTAAAAAGCAAACAAAGGAGAGTAAATATGAGTGAAATTGTTTTTGCTTTATTAAAACTCGCATTAGGTCTTGTTTTCTTCTTATTCGGTATGGAGGTTATGTCGGGTAATTTGGAGAAAATGGCCGGCGGTAAGTTAGAGCTTATGCTTAAAAAAGCAACCTCTAATCCTGCAAAAAGTTTACTGCTCGGTGCAGGAATCACGATAGCCATACAAAGTTCTTCGGCTACAACCGTTATGCTTGTTGGTCTTGTAAACTCGGGTATAATGAACTTTACCCAAACTTTACACGTAATTTTCGGCGCTAATATTGGTACTACCCTTACCCCTTGGATTTTAAGTCTTTCGGGCATTGAGGGCGAAAATCTACTTCTTTCTATGCTAAAGCCCGAGAACTTCTCGGCAGTACTCGCTTTCATCGGTATTATGATGAATATGATTAGCAAGAAAGATAGCAGAAAGAGTATCGGTACTATTTTTGTTGGTTTCGCCGTTTTAATGTACGGTATGGAACTTATGAAAGAGGCGGTATCTCCTTTAAGCGAGCAACCTTGGTTTACCGACCTTATGGTTAAGTTCCAAAACCCAATTTTTGGTCTTGTTATGGGTACCATCATCACGGCGGCTATACAAAGTTCTGCGGCATCGGTTGGTATTTTGCAAGCCTTGGCTATGAAGACACCTATTACTTACGGTATGGCTATTCCTATCGTTATGGGTCAAAACATTGGTACTTGTATTACAGCGATTATCTCTTGTATTGGCGCTAATGCAAACGCCAAACGCGTTGCGGCAATGCACCTTTCAATCAACGTTATCGGCTCGGCTATATTGCTTGCGCTTTATAGTGGTTTAGACGCTATTTTAAAGTTTGCATTTTTAGATTCACAAGTATCTGTTGTCGGTATAGCCCTTGTTCACACTATATTTAATATTGCTATTACCCTTATCCTCGCTCCACTTTCTAAAATGATTATCAGAATTGCCGAGGTTGCTGTTAAGGACGATAAGAAAAAGGTACAAGAGTTCGACTTTAATCTTGACGAGCGCTTATTACAGTCCCCTGCAGTTGCAGTTAGTGAGTGTATGGTACACTCTGTAAAAATGTCTAAAATCTCGCACGAAACCTTACTTTCGGCGGTTGCTCTTTACGATAATTTTGACGAGAATATCGTAACAGAAATTGAAGATAATGAAGACAAACTTGATAAATACGAGGACGGACTTGGTAGTTACTTGGTTCAACTTTCCTCTCGCGAATTAAGCATCAACGATAGTAACAGTATTTCAAAAATGCTACACGCGATAGGCGATTTCGAGCGTTTAGGCGACCACGCGGTTGGCCTTATGAAAAACGCGAAAGAAATGCATACAAAAGGCGTTGCTTTCTCTAAATCTGCTGCAGCTGAACTTAATGTTTTAAAAGCCGCTATTGAGGATATTTTAACCCTTACAATGCAGGCATACGAAACCAATGACGTAAAACTTGCACTAAGAGTTGAGCCGCTTGAGCAGGTTATCGATGGACTTGCATCAAGAATTCGCGACAACCATATTGCAAGACTTAAAGAGGGTAAATGCACAATTGAAATGGGCTTTATCCACTCTGACGTTATCAACAACTTTAAACGTATTTCCGACCACTGTTCTAATATTGCAGTTGCAATTATTGAAACAAAACAGGGTAACTTTGAAACCCACAAATATCTCTCTGAATATAAAGAGGGCGCAGGCCACTTCGAAGAATTCTACGAGGAATGCAAACAAAAATATATTTTGGAATCTTAAAATCACTAAACGGCTAACATCACGTTAGCCGTTTTTATTTAACCTTTTTATCATGGTTTCTTTTTGCCTATCTAAATATTCTTCATCTATATCTACATAAATACAATCTTTACACAATCCTACAATATCCAATTCTATTTCCCTTAAAGAACATAACCCGTCTTTTTCATAGATACATAGTTCGTTATCACATTTCATATACATCACCAACAATAGTATATTACATATAAAGAAAAAATGCAACCACAATTGGTTATATAATTATAACCGATTTTGACATAATATAATCTTGGTGATTAAAATGTTTAAAATTGACCCGTCGCTAAAAAGCGCAAATATTGCAAGGACTGTTAGATTCACCGAACCGTTATTCGAGGAATTAAACAAACTAGCAGCAGATAATAACATATCATTTAACGCTCTTGTGTTACAGTGTTGCAAATATGCGCTACAAAATTTAGACCAAGAAGACAAATAAGAAAAATGCCCTAGGAAAACCTAGGGCATTTTTTATTATGTATTTTATTCTTCAGCAGGAGCTTCTTCCACAGGTGGTTCTTCTGCCGGAGTTTCCTCAACAACCTCTTCAGTAGGAAGTTCTGCAACAGGTTCTTCAGGTGCTTTCATTATAACAACCGGTTTAATCGAATTGTAGAAATTAACTATTGTTGCGTTCATATAAGGAATTATCCAAATATATGCAATACCAAACGTAATAGCGCCTAAAAGAGCCCAACCGATGAAGGAAAGTTCTAAAACGAAATAATCCATTTTATGACCATCCATCATTTGCATAGACTCACGAATACAATCATTAGCGCCTTTTTCTTTATTTTCTGCAAATATATACAAAGACATTGAGTATGAAATTGCCTTAATAATACCCGGGATAACAAAAAGTAAAGACCATAGGAACGTATAAAGACCTACAAGGAAGTTAACTTTAAAGGCACCCCAAAAATCTTTAAATCCTAAAAAAGCATCGCCAGCCTCAGGTTTCTTGCCTGCTGCAAGGTTTAAATAAACCGTAACGAGGCTAAGTGCAAACGCTGGTGTGATGATAATGCTAGAAATTAGCGAGCCGCCAGGTATAAAACCTAACACTAAACCTGCACCGAATGAAATCAGTCCGATAATCAGCATAATTAAGAACAATATGCCTATATTGCCTTTAATTTGTTGCTTTGCCAATGCTTTTAATTCTGCTCTGTTCATATACATTTCTCCTCAATGTAAAATATACACAAAAAGCTAAGCAAAAAAGCCTTGCTCTTTGTTAAATATATTGTAACACATAATTTTTCTGTTGTAAAGAGAAATGTTAACAATTTATGAACTTAAAATCAAACTTGGTCTGGAATAATAATTGCCGCAACTATGTAAGCGACTATACCAAATCCACAACTGCAAAGGGTAACAAAGGCAACGCCTAATCTAATCAAGGTTGGGTCAACATTCAAATGCTCGGCAAGGCCGCCACACACGCCACAGAGTTTTCTGTCGGTTTTTGATTTAAAAAGTCTTTTCATAATATAACCTCCTTATGCCGTAATTATAAACTACTTTTGAATATTTTTCAACAATATATATTCCGCTTGCAAAGGCTGTGGTTATGTGGTAAAATGTTTTTGTTGCAGATTTTCTGCTTAAAAAATCGTAAAGGAATGTATTTTATGGCTTTTGAGCATTTGGGCGAACTTTTAGAATTATTAGGCCCTGTTTTTAAAGAACTTAACTTCAAAGAATCTGAGGGCGGCATTATGTTGCGCGATGATTTTGCAATTAAAATTGATTACGACGAGGATGCAAGCCTTATAAACCTAAAAGGCGCTAAAGCACAAGAGGGCGAGCAGTTAGAGTTTATTACCCTTTCACAGTATCTTTTTGACTCGACCCACTCTAGCCGCGACCTTAAAGCAGTTGCACTTGATTTTGAGGATACCCTTCGCTCTGAACTTGGCGAAAAGAAAACGATAGAACGTAAGCGCGTAGCGTTGCCTACCCGTGCCGCCGCAGGCGAAACTCCTACTATCGAGGCTTTTACAAAAGGTTTTCTTGATATATTCCCACAGTACCGCGATGCATATCGTGATATGTTAAGCGAGCAAGGCAGTTTTCTATATGTTGATTTCTACAAAACATACGGTGTAGAAAAAATGCTTGAATTAGCAAGCGGTAAAGGCACCGACAAACAACTAGGCAAATACCTTACCTTTCTTGGCAAATATTATGCCGAGGGCGACAAGTACGTTGTTGCGGTTATTACCTCTGTAATTTTTGCAGGCTCTTTCTACAATAACCGTGAACTTTTTAATGAGGTTGTAGCGCCTAGAATTAAGGATATAAAATACCTTAACACCGCCGCAGTGAACGCTGTTGACTACGCTACAAAATCTAAAAAACTACAAGCAGTTTTTGCAAAATAAATTAAACTATTTTTGGGCTATGCTGAAAAACAACAGCATAGCCCATTATTTTTGCAAAAATTACAGATTTTGGGGTTTAAATCTTATGGAAATTGGCACTAAAATTTTGACTTTTTTTATATCGTTTTTTGTGCTATACTTATAATAACCAAAAATAACTTAAAAGGGGTTGCAAATATGAACAAAAGATTGAGCAATTTTTTGGTTGCAATGCTAAGTTTTATGCTTGCTTTAGCAATCGCATTTTGCACAACCGGCTGTAACTCAAAAGGCGGCAAAAAGCCTACCTCAAACAGCAAGGTAGAAAGCACCACCAGTAGCACTGGGGCGCAAACCGAAAATACCGATGATGGCAGTGAGGAAATTCCCGACGATTCTATCGGCGATATTGACGAGCCCGCCGACGACGATTGGGACAATTCCTTAATCGGTGGTAATGAGTTTGACGAACAATACGAAGACACCTATGAAGATTTAGAAGATTTTGAAGAAGATTTCGGCGAGTTTGACGACGATATTGATTTTGACCTCACCGAATATACTAATCCAATTCAATTATACGGTACTGCTGTTTCAGGAAACAACAGAACCATTAGTATAAATCTTGACAAGGTTATACATAAAGATTTCTTGGGCTTTGGCGACCACGTGTTCGTGCAAGGTCTTAATAAAAACTTAATGGATAGCATCGGTTACAACGAGTCGTTCTTCGAGTTTGATATGACTCGTGCAAACACCGTGCGTTCCAACACCGCTCGTATGTGGTTCCAGGTTGAATGGATTGTTACCGACACCGAGCCTAATCCGTTGCGTTCTGACTACAAGAACAACAAGGACTACCAGAACTACATAAACGGTATTTATGATTTTGATTCTGACGCTATGCAGTCGGTTTACAAATACATAGAGCGTTACGAAGAAATCGGCACCGACGTTATGTTCAACTTTGCTTGGAAGCAAGATGTTAGAATTCAGACCTGGTTTGCAGTACCAAGTGAACTTCCAACCTCTGCAGCCCCTTACGACGCTAAGGCTTTTGCTAAAGCAGCAGTTGCAACATTACAAAACTTTAAAGCACGCGGATACGATAATGTGCCATACCTCACCTATTACAACGAGCCTGCTAACGGCAAAGACTTCTTAACTGTTGGCGATAGCGCTTCTTACTGGGCAGTTATTGCACATTACACCGACAAGGCTTTAAAAGACGCCGGCATTCGCGATGAAATAACCTTCTTTGGTTGTGAAAACAACGACCATTGGCGCAACCACCACACCTACACCGATAAGTTCGTTGCAGCAGAACAGGTTTACAACGCTGTTGACTACTATTCGGTTCACCACTACTACAAGGTTGCTCACGGTGATAACGGTTATCAGGTTGTTTATGAGGACTTCCTCTACTTTAACAACGAATACAAAAAAAGAATAATGATTACCGAGATGAGCGCTTCATTAGATGAATGTACCAACAAAGACGATCCTTATTACTACCATAAAGACTGGAATGACACCTATTCATCTTACATAATCGCCGCCGCTAATGTTGGCGTTAAGGGTGTGCTTGACTGGGGATTTGGTAGCGGTTACACCGGCGACAAAAACGGCGGTTGGCAAGGACAACATTTGTATACTGCAACCTACCACGGCACAAAGAAAGATACTCTTGGTAAAGAATTTACCAACCTTGTTTCTAAACCATTTAAAGAAATCCACGAAGTTTCACTTCTATGTAATTACATAGATCCAAACTCTGATGTTCTTATGGTCGACTGGACCGGTGATGATATCCGTTCGGCTGTTTTCAGAAACAAAGATGGAGAGTACACCATTTTGGTTGACACTAAAGGTGGTAACCAACCTCTTGATGTTACGTTCGCCCTATCTCGCGCGATTAACAAAACCTTCTATCGCTTCCAATATGACCGCGACATAGAAACTACTACAAATATGACAATACCTGCTTGCCAAAAGCAGATTTCTGCAACACGTTCTTTCAGAGATACTTTAGATGCAAAAGAGGCTATGTATATCTACACCACCAAAAAGCCTAGGAAACAGGTTAAAGTAAATGAAGTATTTGTTCAACTTCGTGCAGGCGAAACCTTTGATTTTGACGCTTCGTTTATTGATTGCCCTGCAGGTTCTAGCGTTAATTGGACTGTATCTTCAGCAACAAACAAAAAAGGCACTGTAGATAATAACGGCGTTTACACCGCACCATCCGACGCCCTTCGTGGCGACTTTGTAACAGTACGCGCAACTCTTGATTCAGATAAAAAGGCTTACGCTACTGCACTTATAGAAATACTTTAAGGAGGAAGAGAAAATGTTAAAAAAGATTTTAACTAACAAAGTTAGCCTTTCGCTAATAATCATTGCGCTAATTCTTATTGGTACAGTTGTTAGCCCCTTGCAAACCCTAATCTCTTTCTCTGCTACAAACTACAATGTAGTGGCTGAGGACTTTACAAGGTCTAACAAGGTGTCTGTTGAACTATCAAGTTCTAAAAATCTACTTTACAAAAGGCCCTATCACAGCGTTTACCAAAGTGAAAACGGAGTAGACAAAACCGCTACTGCGGTTGCTCAAATTGCTAATGCTCCTTATGCTTTGACAGACGGTAATACATCAACAAGCACCTTTTTACCGGGTCAGATATATTTTAATACCGACGGTAGCAGAAGAAATACTGCACCTTATGAAAACCCCAAATACTACACCGACCTTACCTATTCGTTTGCGCAAAAATCAACCGTAAATGAGGTTTGGATTTACCACTTCCGCAATTCTGAGGCAACCATAAATAGAGATATGGTAACAAGGGTTTATCAAGTTTACTTATCAGAGGACATAAACAATCTTTATACCCCCGACTCGTTGGTTTGCACCTATGAGAACGAAGAGGCTAAAAACCTACAAAAGATTAAGTTTACACAACCTTATACTAACAAACAGTATATTGGTATTCGCTATTTGGTTCCTACTGTAAGCAAAGACGTTAGCCCTGTTCCCCGTATTTTTGAACTCGCTGCTTTCGGTACTCCTAATCTTCCCGAATCAACCGTTACTACCGGCGATTTTACAAGAACTGATAACGTAGCCGAGTTAAAGGGAGAAAATAACCTTCTTTACAATCGCGAGTACAAAACACTTGTACAACAGAACAATACTCAGGTTATTACCAACGCTTATGGTGGTGCTAAAAACGCATTTACCGATGGAGACCTAATACATAAAGACATAAATAACAAAATTTATTTTGATGCTACTACCGGTACACCAAACAACGTGTCTCCTTATTTAGCACCTAAATATTACACCGATATTTCTTATCAGTTTGAGGACGTTGCCGATATAAGCGAGATTTGGCTTTACAACTGTGATACAGTTAAATATGCTACTTATGCATATCAACTCTTCCTTTCTTATTCAGAAGATGAGTTGTTCCATGCAGAATCAATGGTAGCTACCTATGAAAATACCGCTAATGCAGAATATCAAAAAATCAAGTTTGCGAGTCCTATTAAAAAGAAAGGTTATTTTGGTATCCGTATTGTTATGTCGGTAGCCCCCGACACACCTAATACTAGTGCAGGAGTTCCTATAAACTCACGCAATATTCGTTTTGCCGAGGTTGCTGTTTTTGGCGAACTTAAACCCGAGCTTGTAAAGGTTTCTGAAGGTGGCTACACTCAAACAAAATCCGACAGTGAACTTACTGTTTCTAACAACCTTCTTTTAAACAGAAATTATAATAGTGTTATTCAGTTTGAAAACGGCAAGAATTCCTCTAAAGCTGCAGCAGCAAAACTAGTGCTCGACCCTAAAGGCTACACCGATGGAGACACTTCTTCCAACGTTCAGCTTGATGGTAAAATTTACTATAATGCAGACGGCACTCCAAAGAACACCGCGCCTTATGATAACCCCAAATACTACACCTGTGTTACCTACTTCTTGGGCGGTAAATCTACCGTAAACGAAGTTTGGGTTTATAATGCATTTAATGCTTCCCTAACCACACACGTTTACCAGATTTATCTTTCGGATTCGCGCGATACCCTTTATAATGCCGAAAACCATATTTACACCTATGTAAATGAAAATAATACGCTTAGACAAAAGTTTGTGTTCCCTAAAACCTTTAAGGGCACCTACTTCGGTATTAAAATACTTGTTGCTACACCATCTAATACTACACTTGGCGCTTTTGCTCGCTTAACCCAACTTGCAGTATTTGGTACTGTAAACGAGGTAACCGAAGAAGATACCAGCGAACTAGTATTCAAAGAGCCGGATGCTATCGGCGACCTTTACAAAAAGTATAAACGCAATCTTATTAAAGATTACGTTCCAAAACTTTACTACAACGAAGGCGATGGCGAAAAGGTTGCAGACAAAGCTAACAATACAACTAATCTTACAAACGAGAATATAACCGACCAGTTCTTCTGCGGTCAACCACGCTTTGCAGACCTTATTGGCACAGATACAATAAAGTACTACAAAGACGGTACTGAGCGTTACTTCAAAATCGTATTCAATATGCGCACATCTTGTGATGTAAGCCACGTATTATTCGTAAACTGCACATCAGAAGAACTCCGCACACTAGATTATGAGGTTTACTTATCCGACAGTGCAGACACTCTGTTTAACAGCGACAAGATGGAAAAACATTATAAGAACACTGCGCTTGACCTAGTTAACAACATAGAGTTTAGCGAGCCCAAAACCGCACAGTACATAGGCTTTAAGATTAACTACCCAACCTCTGAAGATGTTAAGCCTAAGATGGAAGGTACCGAATTAGTTAACCACATTTATACAAGAATTAACGAAATTGCGGTATTCGGCGATTACACCGACCCTAATTTCGAATTCCCACCTTCCTACGCTATTGACCCATATATGACCAACGAGCAACTTGCCGCCCTTGGCAATAGCATCGTTGCAGGTAAAATGGCATCCTGCCGCTTTACAGGAACTCCACTTCCTTTAGGCTTCTATAGCAAAAAAGAAATGCAGTTTACCGATGGCGACATAACAACACACGTTGACGTAAATAACGTAACCACCGCCACATATAAACTCAATACAGACGATGGCTCTCAATGGATTGACATTATTTACGATTGGCAAGAGGTTAAGTACGACATTACAGGCTTCTTATATGCCGGTTGTTATCCAAAATGGAACGATTCTATACAGTATTACACCGGTCATTATCAGGTATATATTGCCGAAGAACTTGACGACTTGTTCTTACCCGAAAATATGGCTTTCGAGTATATTTGGGACGGCTCAACCTACGAGCGCGGACATTTAGTAAACTTCGATTCGCCAAAACGTGGCGCTTACTTTGCGGTAAGACTTCTAAATCCTGTTAGTGGTGCTAAAAGTTCAATCGGCGCCCGTGTTGCTGAAATAGCGGTATATGGTGAGAAGGCAAATATTCCTGTTTTGCCTACCAACCTTGCCAAGAATATGCCCGTTGAAGCATATATCCAAAACAGCAAGGGCGATTTAAAAGAAGTTAGCACAAAAGCTCTTACTACTACAGAAATCAAGAATTTAACCGACGATAATAAGAGCACCTCTGCTTCCTTTAAAGCAAACGGTACCGTACAACTTATTTACAACCTCTGTAACGACGCTGTTATAGATACGTTCAGACTAACCTCTAACGCTAAAAAATACAAGGTTTATGCTACTAGCGACCTTAATAAAATTTGGTCAGAAGATTCGCTTGTTTACACCTATAACGGCAGTGGTACAAACGGCAAAACCTTAGCAAAGGGTAAAAATGTTCGTTACGTCCGTTTTGAAATCTCTAACTTTGGCGATGAACTAAAAATAAACGAAGTCGAGTGTATTGGCGGCGACGACCAGATACTAAAATACAAAAAGCTTTCCCGTACATTTAAAGGCGAACAGATAACCCTTTCGTCATACGACCCAAAAGCTAAAGCACAAAAATTCTTATTGTCAAATTACAATGGCAAAGTGTCTACCCTTTTCGACTCTGGTTATAAAACGCCACTCGGTATTTGGGGCGGTAAAAATAATGAGGTTTATTTGGACTTTATTTTAGCGCTAGACGATATTCGCAATATAGACAAATTAGCCTTAAGTTTCCCTCAAGTTTTACCGGGATATAGCCCAACCAAATATGAAATTTACGTTTCTGAAGAAGTTGGCGAGTTTGATGATGGTGAGTTCGACCTAGACCCAGTCGTAGTTTACGATGGCAAACCACTTCTAGGAACAAAAGTTTCAGAGTTTGCACCAAGGTTTGCACGCGCCATACTTGTTAGGTTCATTAGCGGCGACACAGAGTACGACCCATACCTTAATAACCAAATGACTCTCGCGCTTACCGAGTTTGAACTTTGGGGAACTGCTGTTAAGGGTATGCAGAAAGACATTTATAACGACGCAGTTTTAACCTTCAAAGACAAGAAAACCGGTGTTACGGTTGACATTCTTAAATACGACAATAATGATATCTTTACAAAAGCTGCAAAATTAAAAGTACAAAAAGTTCCTGCTACTACTAAGCAAAAGATAGACCTAGCTTCCCAAGGCGCACTTAAAATTGTAAACGATACAGTTTATAAAGTAACCTTGCTTGACGCCAGTGGCAATCCGCTAAAGAATGCCGGCGGAAGAGACGTTAGAATAACCCTGCCTTGCGACGTTGATAAGTACGGCTATCCGCTAATTGCACAATCGACCAAAGATGGTATCGTTGCACTTGAAGCAACAAGTGAAGCTAATAACCACTACTTTACCACCAACGTGCTAACCGATACTAACTACATTGTTGTAGCCTTTACAAGTTCTGATGACCCATATTTTGATAATCTCGACGTAGAAATCCCAGAAGACCCAACCTTCGAAAATTATGAAGATCTTGGCAACCTTAACGACGATTTCAGTGGCGAATTAGATACAGAAAGTCCTGCAACAGGCGAAAAATTACCAATCTTGGTATTCGCGATATTACTTTTAGCATTAGCAGTATGTAATGCGCTAATAAAAAAACCAATTAAATAGTAGTATCGGCGGACTCCAAAATTTATAAACCCTACAAAGCCGCCCTTATGCAAAATGAGGGCGGCTTTCTTTAAAATCATTCAGAAAAGAAGAGTTTAAATATGAAAAAACCTACTGCAAAAAAAGTTAAAATGAATATTCCCACTTATGTTCCAAAACCTGCGCACGAACTGCCAATGTTCTTTGAGAACAAGCCATATCAGGGCGCTAGCGGTAGAATTTACCCCGTTCCCTACTGCGACGGAATTAGCGATGACATAAGTGATGTTAACTACGATGTTTACGTTTTAGAAAACGAGTATATAAAAACCGAAGTTTTACCCGAACTTGGTGGTAAAATTTTAAGTGGTTACGATAAAACCGCAGACTATGACTTCATATATAAGAACGAGGTTGTAAAACCGGCGCTTGTTGGTATCGCAGGTCCTTGGATTTCGGGCGGTATTGAGTTTAACTGGCCACAACACCACAGACCTACTACCTATATGCCACTTGAGGCAGCAATCGAAGAAAATGCAGACGGCAGCAAGACCGTTTGGACGGGCGAAACCGACCCACTATACCGCATGAAAGGTATGGTTGGTGTTACCCTCGACAAAGGCAGAAGTTACATAAAAGCCAAGGTTCGCATTTACAACCGTACCGATGTTCCACAACAATTTATGTGGTGGGCAAACCTTGCGGTTTCGGTTAATGATGATTACAGAACAGTTTTCCCGCCCGACGTTGAGTGGGTTAACGACCACGATAGACGCGCTATTTTAGAATGGCCTATTGCAAAAGATGTGTACCACACCGCAAGACCTTTCAACTACGGCGAAGGCACAGATATTTCAAGATACGGCAACGTTATAGTTCCTAGTTCTTTCCTAGTTTCGCAAGACCAATCTGATATGGATTTTCTAGCAGGTTACGATGATAGCATTAACAAAGGTATAGTTACAGTTGCCGACCACCATATCTCCCCAGGTAAAAAGTTGTGGACTTGGGGTAAGGGCGATTTCGGCGATATGTGGTGCTCTAACCTTACCGACAAAAACGGCCCTTACATAGAACTTATGACGGGTGTGTTTACCGATAACCAACCCGACTTTACTTGGATTATGCCAAGCGAATATCGCGAGTTTGAGCAGTACTGGTATCCTGTTAAGGAAATTGGCGATGTTAAGTGCGCTACTATTGACGCAGCTCTTAACCTTGAAAAGCAAGATGGTGGCGTGTTCATTGGTTTCAATGTTACAGGCACCTTTAACAATGCTAAAATCATACTAACTCGTGGCGACGAGGTTTTATTCAAAGATACTGCAAACCTTGACCCAACAACCGCTTACAAAAAACTTATTGATACAGTTACTGACACCACCGACCTAACTCTTACCCTACTCGATAAAAATGGTGAGATTTTGGTACAGTATACACAGTATAAGAGAGGTCAGAAAAAACCTATCGAGGTACGCAAACCTGTTTTAAGGCCAAGTGAAATACAAAATCAAGAAGAACTTTACTTAAACGGTTACCATCTAGAGCAGTACAAGCAACACAACTATAAAGCCGAGGACTATTATCTTGAGGGTCTAAAGCGTGATGAGTTCGACTCTCGTTGTAACGTTGGTATGGCACGACTAAGCCTTAAAAACGGTAATTTCAAAGAGGCTGTAGATTATGCAAGCAAGGCTATTAAAAGGCTAACTATGCGCAACCAACACCCTGCCGACACAGAAGCATTTTATATAAAGGGTATTGCGCTAAAATATTTGGGCGAAATGGATTCCGCTTATGCAGAACTTTATAAATCCGCTTGGAGCCGCAACTTTGCGCCATCTGCCTATCTTGAATTAGCACAGATTGATTGCAAAAAGGGCAACTATAATGAGGCTTTAGAGAAATTAGACACCGCTATTTCTATGAACACCAAGAATACCAAGGCGCTTGTTTTAAAAGCCGCTATTGCTCGTATTCTTGGCGATACAAAGTTCTCAAAAGAACTTATAAATTATATAAGAGATTACGATTTGCTTGACCTATCCCCCATTATTGAGGGTTCGCATTATCTAAATCTTGAGGGTGAAATTAAACAGTTTATAAATAAGCCCGAATGCTTTATTGACGCCGCTATGGGTTATATCGAAGCAGGCCTTTATGATTCAGCTCTATACGCACTAGAAAAAGCAGACCAAAACCATCCGCTTATTAACTACTACAAAGCATACTGCCTAACAAAACTCGGTAGTGATGCAATTAACGAAGTTAAAAAGGCAGACAGTTTTGATACAGGCTACTGCTTCCCATCACGCTTAATGGATATTGTAGTTTTAGAAAACGCTATTAACCTTTATCCAGACGGCGCAAATGCTTACTACTACCTAGGTTGCCTTAACTACGATAAATTCAATTACGATAAGGCTATCGACTTATTTGAGCGTTGTATCGCTAAAGATAGCACCCACGCAAAAGCATACCGCAACTTGAGTTTCTTATATTTTGAGAAAAAGGCTGATTTTGCGCGCGCTCGCGAGTGTATGGAGAATGCGCTAAAATACAGAAGCTTTGACCCACGCCTACTTCTTGAATATGAGCAGTTGCTTAAAAACATCAACGTAGAGCCCAATGAAAGACTAGCAGTTTACGACAAATATCCCGAACTTTTAGCCCAGAGGGATGACTGCTATTTGGATAAAATCATTATCACTTCCACCTTGGGCGAATATAAAAAGGCTATTGATATGGCTGCTGTAAAACGCTTCCACATTTACGAGGGCGGCGAAGGCAAACTTACAAAGCAACACGCTTGGATGTATGTGCTTTATGCTAATGAACTTGTAAACGAAGGCAAGTTAAAGGAAGCCGAGGAAGCATACTTGAATGGTATAAATATGCCAAAATCCTACGGTGAGGCTAAAACCTACTTTAACCAAGAAGCGCACATTTTCTACTACCTTGCAAAACTACACAAGGCACTAGGAAAAGGCTTTGAGGAAGATTTAGAAAAGGCAGCAGAAAACAAATCTGCAGTTTCCGAAATATCTCTTTTCCGTGCTTTAGCGCTTAAAGAACTTGGCAGAGAAGACGAGGCTAACGCCGTGCTTGACGAAATGATTAAGGTTGCTAAAAATATGATAGACAACTGCGACCTTCGTGGTTATTATGGTGTTGGTTCGCCTACACCTATGCCTTTTGAAAACGACATTGTAAAACAAAACACCCTAGACGGTAACGTTTTACTTGCCTACGCTTACTTTGGTAAAGGCAACAAGAGCACTGCCACCAAGCACATAAATAAAGCCGCAAGCATTTCGCCTTACGACTTCAGAATTCATGCATTTAAAAAGATTAAAGAAACTATTTGAGGTGTCAAATATGAAATTTACTGAAAATTACCAAGAAATCAGCTCTTATATCCTCGAAAATGAAAATTTGCTCGAGGGCATTCGACCCACAGTTAAAAATTTTGACGGTACTACCCCTATCATAAAGTCATACCGCAGGGGCGAGGAAAAAATTGAGTTTTTGGACCTATTAACCAAAGAACCCGCTCCGGAACAACATATAGATATTCTCTCTTGCAGATGCACGCTTACCTTCAAACTTGGTAGCGAGGCAAAAACTATTGATAGATTTGTATTTTTAAGTTACTACTTTCAAGAAAGTACAATAGACTATTCAGTTAAGGAATTTAAAATTTACTTTTCTAACAATGAAGAAGATTTATATGACGATAAAAATCTTTTTTATGCTCATCGTAACTATGCAGACAGAGAAGGCCATGCACAAGACCGTACAAATAAACATTGTGATGTTATGCTTACCTTCGAGCCTATAAAAGCAAAGTATTTTGGTATGAAGTTCAGTGAACCTAATAAAATGGACGATATTTTGAGAATCGGTCATATCGCGCTTCATTCTAAAGAACACGATGAAACTATCGGTTTTTTAAAGAAATATTTCACAAGAAATACATTGGCACCTGAACTTATAAAAATTGAAGGTTACTACGAGGGGCACAAACCCTCAATCTGTGACGGCGTTGCCTATAACGGCGAGGGTATACAGGTTGCCGACAACCGTATTATTATAGCCGAGCATGCGGCATACGACAGCACCCACCTATATATTGCCGCAAGTGAGAAAGATGCTATAAAAATAAATGGCGAAAATCCAACCTGTATAGAAGCCCCTCGTGGCGAGTACCTTTATTACTGCGATTACGATGGTAGCAAAAAAGCAGTTATCGAGGTTACTAAACTTACCTTGATTACCGAAATCGGCTTAAACCAAGGCGTACGCCGTTTTGAAGTTACCAATAATGTTATCACCGAAGATTTTTATGGCGTTGGTACAAATACTATACCTTCACTATTTATGAGGCCTGGCCTTATCCACGGTATGAACGATGCACTTTGGGAAGAAGAATGCCGCAGAGTTAAGTTATCTCCACCTGCTGTTGCAAGAATTTGGTTCCAACCCGATTGGTTTATTATAGATGAGGAAACCTATTATAAGCACGAATACAATTTTGATTCTCCCGAAATGCAGTCCTTCTATAAATATATGGACCTTTACCTTGAAAGCGGTACTGAGGTTGAATTTAACTATGGTTGGAAGGTTGCCGAGCGTATTTGGGATTGGTACTGTATTGAGGGAGTACCAAGTCCTCGTGCCTCTGCACCCAGAGATTTAGACGAGTTTGCCTATTCTTGCGCCGCTACCTTAAAAGAGTTAATAGAAAACCGCGGTTATACCAACATTAAGTACCTAACTTTCTATAACGAACCAAACTGGGGCTATGCCGACGAAGGCGATTTTGTAGTATCTAGCCGTATTGACCGCAGCGTGCATAAACCTAACGAAGAGCAAAAACTTAATTACTGGATAGATATGCTCAAAAAAGCCAGAGCAGAACTTGTAAAGGCAAACCTTGATTACATAAAAATGTGGGGCCCCGAAACCTCATGCGGCGATGCCTCAAAAATATATTGGGCTAAAGAATTCGCAAAAGTTGACGATATATTAGATGTTCACACTACACATCGTTACAACCTTAGTTTTGACGAGTGCGAAATGTTCTGCAACTTTATGTTGGACTCTACTAATAAGCCTCTTATTATAACAGAGTTTAACTGTATCAATCAATGGAAGAATTGGCACCGCAGCGTTGCAGGAATGATACTTGGATATTCTCGTTCCGGTGCTTCGGGTATGTTACATTGGTTACAGTCAGGTACATACGTCCCGGGATTTGATGACTTCCACTTGTCAGGTATAGATTGCCAGTGGGACCCTATTTGTATGACACCCGATAAGGTTCACAACTACTTCTATCACTACTGTCTGTTTAATCGCTATATCCCTGCGCACTCTAAGGCACTTTATTCGACCGCGTTCAACCCTGACACTCGTGTTGCCGCATACGAAACACCTAATGGCGACACCGTAATTGCGGTTGAATCCAAAGCAATTAACAGCACAAGAACAATCAATATTTCTCTACCAAATGCGGAAGAAAAGGTGTTTAACCGCTTTACAGTTTTACACGATAACGATACCGAATCTCACGCACATCTACCCTACTGCGATAAAAAGATTACCGCAACCGATAAATTGGTTGATACCATTTGCGAGGGTTATTCTGTAACCTTCTACACAACCGAAAAACCGCAAGAGCAAATCACTTGCGATGTTGGTTACAAAGAGTTGGCGGTTGGCGAAAGTTTGGATGTTACTTACACCCTACACGATACAGAGGGCAAGAACGTTGCTTACTCTATTGCAGTTGGCAGTGATTTTGTAGAGCTTGACGGCAATAAAATTACCGCTAAAGCCCCCGGTACTGCGGCAGTAAAAGTTGCCGTAACCGACGCTAAAACCGAATGCTTTGACATCGTTCTAGTAAAGGTACTATAACAAAAACACGACCCCGCCGAATAATCGGCGGGGTCGCTTGATTTATATCAACTCATTTTTTAACTAAACTCATAGTCAAAAACAGTGCCTTTGCTTATACAATACTGTTTTCTTTCATCAAGTATATCGTGAAAAACATCTAGATTTGTTTTGAAAATCGATGGCAATGTGCCTGCACCCTTTACTATTACCTTTGTTACAGGATATTCCCAAAACAAAAAGTCTCTAAAAGCATCCCAATTATGTCCGTATCCGTCGGGAAAACCAAAGGCTTCTTTTATTCTTGGGTGGATTTTACCTACGTGTTCACACCCTGTTAAATCTACTATTACTGTTTTATCTATTATCATATTATTTCTCCTTAATATACTTCATAAAATGTTCTGTAATGGTCATACGTTACAAATATAAGTCCATCGTTTGACCAAACTACTCTATGTAAATTTCTTCTGCCTTGCGTATAGTTAATATCCGCCTCATACCAAACTCTGCCCGATGCATCAGGTAACTTTTTGTTTTTATTGAGATATACACCCATAGTTAGCATTTTTTCATTCACATATTTTGAAGGTCGTTCGCCATCACGCCATCCCAAATTTTCTAATTCCTCTTTGGTTATGTAATAATCGGGTAATTTGCGATAATATTTAAGCCACCAATCTGCACCATCTATGCCGTCTTTAGTCGCCAATCCTGCTTTTACACCCTCTACTTCAACCAACATGCATCGGCAATTATAGTGTGGATGCTTATATTGCTCGGGGTTTTCATTCTTTGAAAATATCTTTTCGTGCTGTTCTAAACATTTTGGGCAAGTTTTTTCATCTATAACAGCGTGCCAATAATAGTAATGCTCTTGTGGAACTAACGGTGGGTCATAATGGTCATCACGTGCTTTTTGACACTCTATACGACCTATAAAAGTTTTGTAATACATTTCGATTTTCTCCTTATAATTATTAAAGAACATAAGTCCTTTCATATATAGGAGAGGGGTGGTTATAAAGTTGCATAAAACAATGCAACTATTACAAAACTTTAATATTTTTTATTGTTTTACGTTAGTTATAATATCTATTATTTCTTTCGCAGAAGATAGGACTAAATCGGGTTTGTCGGGCGAGGCGTCTAGAATTTCTTGTGTGGTTTCGCCACTCATAACAAGCACCGATACCGTACCCGCATTTATACCGCTTTTTACGTCGGTATAAATTCTATCGCCGATAACTGCGGTTTGAGATTTCTCATATCCCGTTCTTTCCATAGCAAGATTTGGCATTAAGGCTTCGGGTTTACCTATAACCACAGGACGTTTGCCCGTTGCGTTATAAATCATATCGCAAACACTGCCGCAATCGGGCACGCTGCCAAACTCGGTAGGGCAAACATAATCAGGATTTGTTGCAATATACGGCAAATCTCTTGTGCAAAGCATATAGGATATATCTTTAAGTTTTTTAAAGGTAAGTTCGGTATCAAAGCCCATAACGATACACTCGGTATCCTCGGTGTTCTCGGTTAAAGAGAAGCCTTCTTTTAAAAACTCGTCCTTTAACGATTCTGTTCCGCAAACATAAAGTTTTGCGGTTGGATGATGCTTTTTAAGATAATGTACGGTTGCTTGCGACGAGGTTATAAAATCTTCATACTCGGCTTCAATACCTAAATTATTAAGTTTTTTAATGTAATCCTTTACGCTTTTGGAAGAGTTGTTTGTCATAAACATATACCTGCCGCCAATTGCTTTTATTGTAGACAGTAGTTCATTTGTAAAATCAAAAAGCCTATTACCTAAATATAAAGTACCATCCATATCAAATAAAAACAGTTTTACATTTTTTAATGCCGTTTTATCCATACTCAATCCTCAATTTTTTAAATTTGGGCGACCCCTGTTTCTTTGGCGGTTTTAATAACCGCCTTTGCAACAACCTCTGCAACCCTCTTATCAAGCGCAGTTGCTATTATGTTCTCTTCGTTGATTTCATCATCTGGAATTAACGATGCCAGCGCATAAGATGTTGCTACCTTCATTTCCTCGTTGATACATTTAGCGCGGCAATCAAGCGCACCGCGGAAAATACCCGGAAATGCAAGTACGTTGTTAATCTGATTTGGGAAATCCGAACGGCCTGTGCCAACCACCCTTGCACCTGCACGTTTTGCAATATCGGGCATAATTTCAGGGGTGGGATTTGCCATTGGGAACATAATAGCGCCTTTAGCCATCGAGCGCACCATTTCCTCTGTTACAAGGTTTGGCGCAGAAACGCCGACAAACACGTCTGCGCCTTTTAGTGCATCCGCTAAACCGCCTTTTTTATTCTCTAGATTAGTAACCTGCGCCATTTCCTCTTGCGCTAAGTTGTTGTTACTATCGCCTTTGCAAATTATGCCAAATTTATCGCAGAATGTTAGATTTTTTACACCAATATTCATTAAATGCTTACCAATAGCAATACCCGCTGAGCCTGCACCATTTATTACAACCTTTACTTCACCAATCTGCTTTTTAACAAGTTTTAGCGCGTTTATTAAAGCGGCGGCAACTACGATTGCAGTGCCATGTTGGTCATCGTGAAAAATTGGTATATCACAAATTTCTTTTAGTTTTCTTTCTATTTCAAAGCAACGTGGCGCAGAAATATCCTCAAGATTTATTCCGCCGAAACTACCTGAAAGCAAATAAACTGTACGCACTATTTCATCAACATCTTTTGATTTAATACAAAGCGGAAAAGCATCAACATCGGCAAATTCTTTAAAGAGAGCGCATTTGCCCTCCATAACGGGCATGCCCGCTTCGGGACCAATATCGCCAAGCCCCAAAACTGCAGTACCATCGGTTACAACAGCCACCAAGTTAGAGCGGCGGGTTAGTTCGTACGACTTATTTATATCCTTATTTATCTCTAAACACGGCTCGGCAACGCCCGGTGTATATGCCAAGGACAAATCCTCGCGCGTGTCAACCTTTACTCGTGATATAACCTCGATTTTGCCGCCCCATTCGTAGTGCTTTTTTAATGATTTTTGCCTTATATCCATTACTATTCCTCCAACTTGAAGTCCTTTTACTAATAATTATATCACATATATTTAATTTTTCAATTTATAAATACACCCCACCAAACTTTAGAGAAAGGTGGGGTTTTGTATAAAGTTTTGAGCGAAGTGCAAAAATAAAGTAAAACAGTTTTGGAGGTTTTTTATGAATTACAATCTTTTTTTGAAAACGCTTGGTTTAACGCTACTTGCCTTTTTAATTATGGGCATTGGTTATTTTGCTTTTGGGTATCTTTTGTAGTTATACCCTTTTAAGTTCAATTGCGTGGGCGATGCTTGGTATAGACTCGCCTTGACCCGTTGAAACAGTAGAAAGCAGTGCACCTGTACCACAAACCACTACTCTTTCAAGTTCGCCATCTAGCATATTTTTTACAATATAACCAGCCAATGTTGAGCCAACACAACCGCAACCGCTAGCGCCCGAGTGAACGTCCTGCTCTTTTCTGTAAAACATTAATTTACCGCAGTCTTCATGTTTCTTTTCAATGTCCACGCCATTCTCTTTCATAAGTTTATACATCAACTGTGAGCCAACAAAGCCTAGGTCCCCCGTAAATATCTTATCGTAATCCGTAGGTTTTGTGTTAGTATCTTTTAAAAAGTTTAGTATGGTAGAGCAGGCAGCAGGGGAAAATGTCAAGAGAACACCATAAATTTTCCACTTCCAAAAATTCCCTTTAATTTTGCGGGTTTGGGGCACTTTTGTCCTATTATATCTCATTTCTCTATTCTTCTCACAATACTTGTTGATTTCATAAAATAACTGTGAGGGTGGTTTTGATTTCAAACATAACAGAATTCCTTTTATTATTAACATATACAGAAACCAACCGAAACAAGTCGTTTTGCACATTCGGCAAGTGATTTAAGAATTGCTTATTCGTTTAAGGAATGAATATTACCACCATCTACACCTAAATTATCTACGCATGGAATTTCAGCTTCGGTGATATACGCAGCATCTGAGCCAATAGGACATGTACGTACGCTTAGTTGCGGAAGACCGTTTTGTGCATAGATTTGATTCATTTTCTCAAGCAGCTTACTGTTGCGGTCGGTCAACGGCATTGCAGGTCGGTAAGATGTTTCCTCTAATATACAAGAGCAGCCGTCTATTTCGTTATGTGCTGCAATTTCTCGTGCAAACTCCTTTACTTTAATACATTTATAATTTTATCTCATTCACTTAAAAGATAGGAGTCAACAAAAAGCGGCTCTATAATAAATGTTGGGGTAACCAAATAGAGCCTACGAAAAAAATTGAAAAAAATAAAAAAAGTAGAGCATATTTGGAAGAAATCCGTTAAAATGGAATTGCTTAACAACCATGAACGGAGGAACCAAATATGCTCTATAAACATTTTACAGAAAAACTTCTCGGATTGCAAGGATTAAATATAACAAATATCGAGGAAAATGAAAAAAGTATCATAATATACGCGGAAATGGAAAGAAAAGAACATACTTGTATTAGTTGCGGTACTGCAACAGATACAGTCCACGACTACCGAATTCAGGTAATTAAGGATATTCCTGCTTTCGGAAAGCTTGTCAGCATTGTTCTACGTAAACGCAGATACCGATGTAAACATTGTGGTAAGAGATTTTTTGAAACAAATTCATTCTTACCCAGATATCATAGAATGACAAATCGGTTATCTGCTTTTGTAATAGATAAACTGAGTGATGAACGCTCATTCACAAGTGTTGCCAGAGAGGTTAACCTCTCTGTATCTACAGTAATTAGAATATTTGATACGGTTTCCTATCCTAAAGCTGAATTATCCGAAGCTCTTTCAATAGATGAATTCAAAGGTAACACTTGGGGTGAAAAATACCAATGTATTTTAACGGACCCTGTAAACAAAAGAGTTTTAGACATACTTCCTGAACGATACAAGCCATATTTAACAAACTATTTTAAACAATATCCAAAAAATACGCAACAGCGTAACTTATTTCGTTAGTTATATGTGGCGTACTTATGCGGATATATCTGATGTATGGGGTTTAAAAACGCAACACAAGTAATTGATAAATACCATTGGATAAGACAAGCTATATGGGCATTTGAAAATGTACGAAAAGAAGAACAAAAGAAATTGAGTCCCGAACTCAAGAAGTATTTCAAAAGGTCGAAATCTTTACTGATTAAGCGATATGACAGTCTTGAAGAAGAACAAAAACAACAAGTTAATGTTATGCTCTATTATTCCGTAAACATAAGCAGAGCCTACTTTTACAAGGAACAATTTTTAAAGATATTGAATCAAAAGGATGCAAAATCTGCAAAGAAAGCACTGACAGAATGGATTCAGAACGCAGAGAACTGCGGTATACCACAGTTCCATAAATGCGCTGATACAATGCGTAATTGGTATACAGGTATTATTAATTCTTTCTCAACTACGATTACTAATGGATTTACCGAAGGGTGTAACAACAAGATTAAAGTTTTAAAACGAAACGCATACGGTTACCAAAATTTCAAAAGATTCAGAAACCGTATTTTACATATATTTTCTCATCAACAACTTAACAAAGAGCAAGCAGCCGCTTAATCGCGACTGCTTGCGTAAAACATTTTCATTTTAACTCCTTACCCCAACTATTGACAAAAAGCCCAAAAAAAGCGTTAACTCCTATGTAAAAATTTCAATAATTCAGATTATTTAAGCTTAAAAATCAAGTATGGTCTTTTCACCGTAAACGTTTTTCCAATCCTTATCGAAACCGCTAATTGCAGCATCTGTCATTGGATGGGTTATTACAGATTTCAAAACATCAGCAGTAACTGTAACACACTGACAACCTGAAAGTGCACATTTATGCACTTGTTCGGCATTTTTAAAACTTGCCGCAAGTACCTTACAAGGCAAATCATAAATTGCAAACTGTTCAACTATTTGTGCTACAACTTCACAACCATCACCTATAATATTGTCAAGACGGTTTACATATGGAGCAACATAATCAGCTCCGGCTTTTGCAGCAATTAGTGCCTGAGCAGGAGTGAAAATAGCAGTCATTAGCACCTTTATACCAAGTTTTTTAAGCTGCATTGTAGCCTTTAATCCTTCTTCACAAATCGGGATTTTAACACAAAATTCTCCGCCTGATTTTTTATCCATAAGAACAGCCTCTTCTACAATTTTTGAAGCTTCAGTTTGAACAGTTTGGGCAAAAAAGAGTTTATCAGGACCGATAATATTTCTAATCTCTTTTACAATATCCCAAAAGTTTCTATTTTCCTTTGCAATAATAGAAGGGTTTGTTGTAACACCTGCTAGTGGATAAAACTCATTACAATCTTTTATAGCCTCAATATCCGCTGTATCTAAAATATATTCCATAAAAATTCACCTCAAATAATTTGAATATTGTTAATATCACAGAAATTCTTAATAAGCTCCGTGTTATCACCGTAAGAAATAATATAGTGTTGACACATTACATTTTGTGCAAACTTTTCTACATCATCAATAAATATTTCAAGACCAGGCAATTGAGGTGCGGGTTGAGTCCAGCCTGCTTCTTCCCACTTAGGAGGAGTTTTACCCTCACCTGTGAGCAAGTGCATATAATACTTGCCATCTTCATAGAATAAACGGCACATTGTAAGTTCGCCTGTTTTTACTTTAGAAACATTAAGTATACCCTCTGACAATTCACCGAAAGCCGCAGGCATAACTGTTGTATCACCCATTGTAACCTCTTTCGGAATATAATCGGGAACACCGGCAAGCACACTATTCTCAAAGAATTCATAGAATTCTAAATATGCGCCACATTGACCTGTAAGTGCATTAACAATAAGCTGTGTAACATTGCCAAGGCAGTCGTTTTCAGGGATGGTTGAAACACCCTCACAGTCTGCAAGTAACATAAAGATTGGCGCAGGTGGGAAGCCTAAAAGTTTCTTCATACCGTCAACATCTTTTAAAGATATAGCTTTATATCCTCTCTCGTCAATAAGTGACTTAATTGCGAGATAATATCCTGCCGCCATTTCCATACCCTCGCGCTTTGCAGGTTTAAGGAAGTTCCATTTTGACATTACATTATCTATAACCTCTGCCTTTTGTTCCGCAGTTATATTATCGTATCTTTGCTTGATTTCAAGCATTTCAAAGGTCTCAATTTCAGGACCAATTTCTCTCTTTAACGAGCTTCCGTCATACAAAGTACCGTAAAGGTTCATATCACGGTAGCCTGCCATACCAACACGGGCAAAACGAAGCTCTTTAGCAGCAGTAGCGGCTTTAGCATAATTTGCTACCTTTTTAGAGTTAGACGGCTTACCGATAATATCGTAAACGTACTTAAAAGTATAACCTAAATCGCGGAAGGTTTTGCGAAGAGCAGTTGTACCTGCCTGGTCTGCGGTAGTCACTATTCTGTCATCCTCACGCCATCCGCAAAGTCCCCATAATACCATAGGAATATGACGGTATTTTTCTGTAACCTTTACGACTGCATGTGTGGGAATCCAACCTGCAATGCAAACTACCATACAATCGAAATCCTGACCCTCTAAAGCCTTATATGCCTTAGCAATATCCTTTTCTTCATAATCATCGGTTACAGGATAAACACTAACAAGGTCAAGGCCCTCTTTTATTAAAGATTCTTCTGCAGTTTTACACTTGTTTATAATTAAATCAATCGGTGTATTTACTTCACCAAAACCGACAAAAGCTATTTTACTCATAAAATTTTAACCTCCGCTTCTAAAAAATTGTTATAACACTCGGTATAATCTTCGCCTGATGGTTTATATACCTTTTTAATTTTAACGAGTTTTTTGCAAACCGACTTAACATCATTATATATGCCTACACCGACACCCGCAAGTATAGCAGAGCCAAGACAAGCGGTTTCATTGTTTTCAAGTATTGCAATTTCCTTATCTGTCATATCAGCCTTAATCTGACACCACAAAGGACTGCTTGAGCCGCCGCCCATAGAACGTATTTGCTCACAGGTAACGCCTAAATAATCGAGATTTGCTTTAAGCATACACGCTACTGACTCTAATATACTTCTTACAGCGTGACCTCTTGTATGCTCCATAGTAAGACCTATAAAAGCACCCTTAGCATCAGGATTGTATTTTGGCATAGTAGAGCCACAAAGGTAGGGCAAAAACGTAAGCCCTTTGCTTCCCGCAGGAATATCCTTTGCAAGTTCGTCAAGCTCTTTAAAACCAAAACTTTCGCAGAAATTATTTTTAAACCATTTTAAAGCAATACCCGCCGTAGGAGTCCAGGAAAGCAGACAGTATTTTCCGTCATAGTTTTTATGGCACGGTACTATACTGTCAGGATTAAATTCAGGTACTGTTTCACTTGGAGCGAACACAACCATAGTAGTTCCCGTCATTTCGCTTACTACGCTCGTATCGGTAATACCTGCACCGATAGCACCTGCAATCTGGTCGATTGCACTTGTAACTACCGCCGCACCTTTATATTTGCCTACTTGCACAGCACTGTCGTAAAGCTTCGGAAACCACTCTTTTTTAGCATCGATGAAATTCAGCATTTCATCCCACCAACAGTCGTCTTTAATATCAAAATAAATTGTTGAAGACTGTAGTGTTTTTTCGGTAACAAAATTACCTGTTAATTTGTAAAGCAAATAATCTTCTAATAAGAATACCTTATTAATTTTACTGAAAATTTCAGGCTTATTTTGTTTTAACCACAAAAGTTTAGCCGCAGGCCAAGTCGCCGTTATTTCGGGTTGACCTGTAACCTCATAAACACGCTTTGTGCCGAAATGCGCCTTGATTTCTTCTGCTTGCTTTGAAGCACGATTATCAAGCCACACAATAGCATTCATAAGCGGCTTGTCATTTTCATCGGTCATAATAAGGGTTTCACATTGGGTATCGATTGAAAATGCCGAAATTTCGAGACCATCTGTCACTTCTTCATAAGCCTCTTTAAAAAGCCTTATGTAATCGTCGGCGGGAAATTCAACATCATCGCCCGAAACTATGAGAGTATAGTCCTTAGTTGCTGATTTTATCATATTACCATCTGTATCAAAAACGGCACATTTCAGTGAGGTTGTACCTATATCGGCGCCCAAAAGGTACTTTTTATTTATTTCTTTCATCATAAGCCTTTCTTACAGC
>JAZOQV010000037.1:0-14464 GCA_045656265.1 Acutalibacteraceae bacterium
TTTTAGTAACCCCCGGTATTACTTGCACTTGGCAGATACATAAAAACAGAAACGATGTTCCGTTTGAAGAATGGGTTGAAATGGACATCGAGTACATACAAACAAGAACATATCTAAATGATATTAAGATTATGCTTAAAACACCAATAGTTATGCTTACTGCTACCGGCAGATAATTTAATTTGGAGTGGATAAAATGAAGGTCGCAATGATAGGGCATAAGGTTGTTCCCTCAAGACGTGGCGGAATAGAAAAGGTGCTTACATCACTTTGCCCACTGCTTGTGGAATTGGGCGATGAGGTTACCTGCTATAACAGAACAAGCGATAAAATTGAAAACGAGTACCTCGGCACAGTAAAAGACGGGGCGTTTAAAGGTGTAAAAATTAAAAATGCCTTTACTCTTAACGTTAAGGGGATAGCCGCTATGATGGCATCCTTTACAGCCGCTATCGCGGTTTCCTTTAAAAAGTACGATGTTGTGCATTTTCACGCCGAGGGTCCATGCGCGGCGCTTTGGATTCCAAAACTCTTTGGCAAAAAGTGTGTTGCAACTGTGCACGGACTTGATTGGCAACGCGAAAAATGGGGCAAAGGCTTTGCTTCTAAGTACATAAAATTTGGCGAAAAATGTCTTGCGAAATATGCCGACGAGGTTATTGTTTTAAGCCGGGCTGCTTACGATTATTTTAAAGAAACCTACGGCCGCGAAACTGTTATTATCCACAACGGAATCGAAAAACCCGAAAAGAAAGAGCTTAATTTAATAGAAAAAGAATTTGGGCTTATAAAAAACGAATATATCGGCATTATTTCAAGGCTTACTGCCGAAAAGGGCATTCATTATCTTATAGATGCCTATAAAAAGGTTAAAACCGATAAAAAACTTGTTATCGTTGGCGATACAAGCGATACAGACGATTACGTGGCGCTATTAAAAGAAAAAGCGGGCGATAATCCCAATATAATTTTTACGGGCTTTCAGTCGGGCGAAAGGTTAGAGGAACTTTACTCTAACGCATATATTATGGCGTTACCTTCAGACTTAGAGGGAATGTCTATGAGCCTACTTGAAGCGCTTGCATACGGAAACGCGGTTTTATGCTCGGATATACCCGAAAACACATCGGTAGCTGAGGATAGAGCGATCTATTTTAAAAAGAGCGACGTAGACGATTTAGCCGAGAAACTGCAAACTTTATGTAACGATAGCGAGAAAGTGGCAGAACTTAAAAACGGTGTAGACGAATTTATTTTGTCTAGATATAACTGGAAAGATATTGCTGTGAAAACCAGTAATTTATATAAAAACATAGCGAAAGGTTAGGTTTATATGTATAACGAAATGGATACAGATACCTTGCAACAACAATTAAAGAACCTTTTGAGAGAGTCGGAATCGGCATATTTTTATGAAACCTGGGCGGACACTTTCGAGATTTTGAAGATTGACGAAAAAAGTGTTGTTATAGGTTATTTTGGCACCGAACCTCTTAAAAAATTCAAAAAAGAATGCGAAACTATACTGCTTACCGATATATGTGTGGTGGCAGGGTATAAGGATAAAATCAAAATCGTAAAGGTTGCAGATAAAGGTGCGGCTGCAGAAAAAATAGAGCCAAAGCAAAATCAACCGAAACCAATAAATTCTAAAACCAAAAATACTACCGTTAAAAAGAACATAAAAACAGTAAAACTCTTGGCGGTATCTATGGTATGTATCTTTATTGCTTTAAGTATAGGCGTAGTGCTTTGGAACTACATCGAAAACCGCAATTTTAAAGAAACCTTCTATAACGTTGGCAGTCTAAAGGTTAACAACAACGTAAGGGTTATAAGCATAACCGATTTGCATAATTGCAGTTACGGTAAAGACAACCAAAAACTAATAACCCGTATAGAAAAATTAAACCCCGACCTTATAATCTGCACGGGAGATATGGTTGATTCGGACAGTACCGATATAAAAAGGGTAGAGATTTTGGGCAAAGCGCTTTCAAAGGTTGCGCCGCTATATTACATTTACGGTAATAACGAGGTGTTAAGTTCTTACGGATTTGCACTTGATAAAATAGAGATAGACCAAAAACTTGGCTTTTCAGACGAAAACCGCGATGCAAATAAACTTTTAGAGTTAGAGGATACTTTGCAAGGTAAACTCGAAAGCGCGGGCTTTAAGGTTTTAAAGAACGGCAAAGATACCATAGAGGTTGGCACTACAAAGATCGATGTTTACGGTGTTTTAACCTCAAACCCATCTGCTTTTTGGGATTATGCAGGCGGAAGTTTTAACGATTATCTTTATGAAGAGCCCGACCACCTTAAAATCACCGCAATTCACGAGCCCTTTATATTTGAAGAGTTTAATCCTGACAGTTGGGGCGACTTAATGCTTTGCGGCCACACCCACGGCGGCGAGATACAGGTGCCGGTGCTTGGTCCTTTATATACCCGCGAGGGCGGATTGTTCCCCGAAAGGCAAGGGCATTTCGTTTATGGCAGATGCGACGTTGCAGGCAGACCGCTAATCGTTAGTTCTGGCCTTGACAATAGAAACCTATTCCGCATAAACAATCAACCCGAAATGGTTATTGTTGACATCAATAAATTCTAGGGATAAGGAGGTTGAAAAATGCTTATATCGATATTTCAAAAAGCACCGATTTTAATCGTAGGCTTGTTGTTAATTATTGCGGCAATAACAATATATTTCCGCGCTAAAAACGTAAACTTTACAGAGTTCGGTCAGATTTTTAAAACTGCTAAATATTTTAGTACGTGGGTAATAATCTTAACCATTTTGTTTACGGGCGTGTTCGGTGTTTTCAATCACCTTAAGTTAAAGCAGTCGGTTCACGCTATCGTTTCGCTTAACTATTCCGAGGCGTCTGCGGCGCAAAACTCTAACGGAACAAGGTACAATATGAACGAGATTATTTCCGACGAGGTTATAGAAAGGGCAATTAAAAACGGCGCTTTCGAGGACGTAACCGTAAAGCAGTTAAGAAATTGTCTTTCGGTTTACCCTTGTGTTCAAGGCGACGTTGCCGACGAAACACAGTACCACATTTCAACCGAATTTGCGGTAGAGTACCACGCTTCAAAACACACCTCGCACCTCGACGCACACAATGTAATAAAACTTATTGTGGCGTCTTATAAAGAGTACTATATCGAAAAATATACAGATAATTTTAGTCTCGACCCTAAAAAACCCGATTTTGAGAATATGGAGTATATGGATATAGTTTCTTACTTTAATAAAGAAACGCAGTCGATTCTAAATTATCTTTACGGCATGGCAGAAAAGAATTCAAGTTTCGTTACCGAGGATAATGCAACCTTTAATTCAATCGCCGGCAAGGTATTTCAGTTTAAAGAAACACAGATAAATCAAAATTTCAAGTCGCTTGTTTTACAAAACGGTATTGCTAAGGATAAAAAGTTCTATATAGAAAGGCTTTCTTTCCAAAACAAAAACACCGATTACGACCGCAAGCGAAATCAAGCCTCATTTGACCTTTGTAACGACGCTATTGATATGTATAGCGAAGAAATGACAAGGGTTGTGCTTGTACCTACTTGGGACCAAGAGGGCAAGTATTATATGGGCAGAACAAAGGTTGGTATCGACGAAATTTCGGTGCAGGCAACAGAGTTTAGTGATAACGTTGCTTCAAACGAAAAAGAGATTATGGACAACAAGTTAATCATTGATAAAATGAGCGATAATAAGCCAACCGCTGAAACCTACGCCGCTGCAAACTCTCTTGTTGATTCTATTTACAAAAGCATACGGGATTTCGAAAAAGAGGCAATCGGCGCGGGCAGAGAGTATTCTAACTATAAAATGAATCAGTGTATCGCGGTTAGTATTTATGGTACCTCACTAACGAACGAACTTAAAACTTTGGTGCTTTTTGCTGCGTTAGCATACGCCTCATTTATGCTATATAGCATATCAAAAACGTTTCCAAAAAAGGCATAAAATTATTAAAGGAGGATTATGATGAAAAATTTTCAGATTTTCAGATATTTAAGAAAACTTTTACCGTTTATAATAATTTTTTGCCTTCTAGCCACATACGCAGTTTATTACAAACTTTCTACCGGCAACACCTACACCGCTTCAGAGGTTATTCACTATAACGACCCGCAAGCAGAGCAGGGCTTGGCGCCAACGGGCGAAAAACTAGACGTGTATGAAATAAAATCTTCGGCGGTTATTTCAAAGGTTGTTGACAGAATGGGCCTTACAGGTACCTATTCGGTAGATAGCCTTATTTCGAGAATAAACATAACACCTATTGAGGACCAGGATAAAGTGGCGCAAAAGGAAGCAAAATTAGAAGAGGGCGAGGAGTATATTTACGAACCAAGCACCTTTGTAATTTCCTTTACCGCGCAAAGTTATGAGGGCGCAGAGTTTGCAAGGTCAATATTGGACGAAACTTTAGACGTTTATTTTGCAGAATTCAGCCAAAAGTACGTTAACGTTTCTCCGGCAAATAATACCATAAAAAATCTTGACAGTGGCAATTACGACTATATCGAGATGATGGAAGTAATCGATAAAAGCATCGAAGAAACCCTTGCTACTTTGTATCAAAGAATGGACCAGACAAGTTATTATAGGTCCACCCAAACGGGCGCTTCTTTCAGCGATATCGCCGAGGAGTTTAACTATTTAAGAAACGTTAAGGTTTCGGGCATTTTCTCGGACATCTATAAGTATCAGATAACCAAAGATAAAGAGGTTTTGGTTTCGGACTACACAACGAGAATTGACAACAATAAAATCTCAAACAAAAAAGACGAAAGTATAGTTAAAGACGTTGTAACGGTTATCGACGCTTACGTTGAAAAGATGAGGGATTCGGGAAATACCAACATAACCTACGAGTATATTCTTGATAATCTTCACGAAAGAAACCTTGAAGAGTATTTTGGCGACCAAACCGTTACATACGACGAACTAATTTACAGTTGGAAAGACCATAACGAGTCAAGGCAGCACGCTATTATTGATTCGGCATATTGTAGGTACGTTATAAACACCTTTACAAAGTGCTCGGGCGACTGTGGTGGTAAGTGCGAAAAATCGGGCACTACTTGCACAGAACTTACCAACAAAAACTACCAAGAATTAAAGCAAAAAACCGAAAAACAAATCAACGAACTTTTAGTAGAACTTAATAAACTCTACGATAAAACTACCAAGACCAACGAAGAGTATAACGAGTTTTTGGGTGCGAGTTACATTTCGGTTTTATCTACCGCGTCGGTTAAAGAGAGCGTTAACGTAAAACTTTACACAATAATAGCATTTTTCTTCCTTGTGGTTGTTTGTTGCGGTGGCGCAATAGTTCTTGGCAGAATTGGCGACATTATAAACTACATTTACTACACCGACCACCTAACCGGTTTAAGCAACCGCGCATACTTTGATAAATACCTAAAATCAAAGGACAAAAAACTTTTAGACGACGGTGTTGTGTATAGCCTGATAGACATTGTTAATTTAGCAGAGATTAGCACCGAACATTCAAGGGCGGTTGGCGACGATATTATTAAGATGTTCAAAGACCTTATCAAAGAGTCTTTTGGCAAAACCAAAACCGAGTTCATTTATAACGGCAACGGTAGTTTTGTAATGCTTACCGACGATTCGGATTATATTACGGTTGAGGATATAATCGCGCTATTTAAGTTAAGACTAGCAGAGCGTGAAGAACATAGAAATATCGTAATTAAGTTTAAGGTCGGTATTGCCGAAACCTTTAAAGAAAACAAAACTGCAAGAAGGCTTCTTTCAGAAGCAATTAAGAGCAAAAAGGAATTTGTTTCAGAGGTAGAATAAGCAAAAGGGGGCAAACGGGGTGGAAACCAATAAAATACTAAACGTTTTCAAAACGTGTTATTTTATGGCAGTTGCAGTAATGATGTATTACTTTTTAAACGAAGTAATCGAAATTGGTCTGCACGTTACTTTCCGCCACGCCTTTGCCTTGGTATTGGCATGTTCCGCAATCGCCCTCTTTTTGTATAAACCCAACATTCCAAGGGGTGTTACCGCAGTAAAATCGGCGTTGCTTTATAGTGTGCCGCTTGGCGTTACCACCGTGGTTTCGCTCTTTATTTGGTTCGTGGGGCTTGTCGACGTGGGGGTTATTTCAAGAGGTCTTTCAAGTTCGTTTATATACGTAAATATGCTATCTTTCGCCTTGGCGGCAGGGGCTATGCTTTACATTTTCGGCGAAAAGGGTATTTTTTATAACCTTATTGCAATTCTAATTGCAAATATTTTAATGATAATTACCATCATCGCCCAAAACGGATTGGGGCCGTATCTTTCCGAGTTTATAACCCTTATAACCACCTTTGCAGGCGAAACGGGCGAGATTATCGTGCAAGCCGAAATTCACGAACTTGCTTTCTGTCTGGGCGCTTACTTGATTTATCTTATATATAAACCCAGAAAAAGCATAATATATTTTATACTGTTAGCCCTTAGTTTGTTCTGCTTTGTGTCGGCGTTTAAACGAATTGCAATTATAGCAATTGCAGTGGCACTAGTACTAGGATACGCTATAAAATTTGTAGCAAAATTCGTACCCAAAACCGCAACTTTCCTTATGATATTTTTAAGTTTAGTTGTGGTGGGGCTTTTAATTGCATATATCGCGTTAATTAAGGCAGATGCTTTCGAACTTTTAGAAAAGGCGGGCATAAACACAAGCGGTCGTGTTGAAATTTATGATGCGGTTGATGAGTTTTATGAGTTCCGCCCCGGATTTTTAGGCAACGGTATCGGTTTTTTAACCTACCAACTAAATACCTTTATGAACGTTGAGGTAGCATCGGTACATAACGACTTTTTGCAACATTTTATCGACTTGGGCTTTTGGGGCTACATTATTTGGCTTTTATCTATGACGGTGCTAAGGGTTTGGTATTTTGGCAGAAAAGGCAAGGTAGAAAACGCCATTATTACCTTTATGCTAACCATTTACTTAATAATCGTATCCTCTACCGATAACACAATGAACTATCCGCTTTTAACGGGTGTTCTTGCAATGCTTATGATAGGTAGCGGATTTGACGAGGGCGTGCGAGAAACCGAAAAGAAAATCTTCGGTTGCGTATCGCCCGAAAACAGCAAAAAGGAGAGAGAAACGCTTTTATGAAAATTTTAATGGTAAATAAGTTTCTGTATTCCAGAGGCGGCGCCGAAAATTATATGCTGTATCTAGCCGAGCAGTTGGAAAAACTCGGCCACGAGGTGCAGTATTTCGGTATGTATGACGAGAAGAATAGCGTTGGAAACAAAGCAGGCAAATATACTCAAAATATGGATTTTCATTCCAAGGGGCTAGCGCGTTTTCTGTATCCTTTTAAAATTATTTATTCCGCAGAATCAAAGCGCAAACTTTTAGCGGTTATTGATGATTTTCACCCCGATATAATCCACATGAATAACATCAACTTTCAACTTACCCCTTCGGTAATTTATGCTGCTAAAAAAGGGGGCATACCGCTAGTGCAAACGGTGCACGATTATCAAATGATTTGCCCCAACCATCTTTTATACAACTTTAAAAATAACGAAATTTGCGAAAAGTGTCTGGGCGGTTGTTACCTTAGTTGTATTAAAAATAAATGCATTCACGGCTCAAGGGTTAAAAGCATTATTGGCGCTATAGAGGCAAGATTTTATTCGCTTTTAAAGACCTATAAAAAGGTTGATTTGTATATTACACCAAGTTATTTTTTAGAGCAGAAACTGCTAGCTACTAATAGCCTTTACCAAGGTAAAACCAAAACGATACATAATTTTATAGATAAAAACAACTTTAAAACACAAGAAAAAACCGAAGAATATATAGCCTTTGCGGGCAGACTTTCGAAAGAAAAAGGTATAGACCTTATAGCAGAAGCGGCAAAACTGTTGCCACAATATACCTTTATGGTGGCAGGTAGCGGACCCGACGAGGACATTCTTAAAAACATAGATAACGTAAAAATGATAGGCTTCTTGTCGGGCGAAAAACTTGTGGAGTTTATGGGCAAGGCAAAACTACTGCTTGTTCCATCAATTTGGTATGAAAATTGCCCGTTGTCAATTTTAGAAGCGCAGTGTATGGGCGTGCCAATAGTTACAATGAAAAGCGGTGGAATGGCAGAACTCGTAGTTGATGGTGTTACGGGCGTTCACGTAAGCGAGCCAACCCCCGAATCATTAGCACAAAAACTTAAAGAAACACTAGAAAATGAAGAATATTATAACTCTTTAAAAGAAAACTGCAAAAAGGCAAAAGACGATATTTTAAGCGTAGAAACCTACTGCGAAAAACTAATGGAAGCGTACCAAGAGGTGAAACTGTGCAACAACCTAAAATAAGTATTATCATTCCCGTATATAATGTAGAAAAGTATCTTAAAAGGTGTGTAGAGTCGCTAACTAATCAGACCTTAAAGGATATTGAAATAATACTTGTAGACGATGAATCAACCGATTCTTCCCCCATAATTTGCGACGAATTGGCAAAACAGGATGCCAGAATTAAGGTTATACACAAGAAAAATGAGGGCGCAGGGCTTTCAAGAAACGTCGCTTTAAAAATCGCCGAGGGTGAGTATATAGGCTTTGTAGATTCGGATGATTTTGTAGCTGAAGATATGTTCGAGAGCCTTTTAAACACCGCCGAGAAATACGGTTCCGACCTTGTATTGTCGAACGTTCGGTTTGTAGACGGAAATATGTTCAGCGAAAAGGGCGAGTGTGCTTTAAAGGAGTATTTTTTGTGCGATACCCACTTTGAAACCGCCGATGGGCTTAAAGAACTTCGTATGGGTATAGTTGGCGCAAAACCCGGCGAGCCCGACGATAGTAAATATGGAATGAGTATATGGAAAAATCTTTTTAAAAGCAGTGTTATAAAGGAAAACAACCTTTGGTTTCAGTCCGAAAGGGAGATGCTTTCCGAAGACGCGCTTTTTATGATTGATTATATTTCCTGCATTAAAAAAGCAACGGGCGTTAAAGGTGCGTTTTACAATTATTGCAGAAACGGCGAGTCTATTTCTAAATCGTATAAAAAGGATAGATTCGAGAAAAGTCTGCGTTTTGTAAGCGAGGTAGAAAAAAGATTCGAGGACATCGCCCAAAAAGACTATAAAATTTATATTTACAGATTTTGGCAGGCGATGTGCAGGGTGCTTTGCTCGCAAGAGATAATGCACGCTATGGAATTTGGCATAAGTTATGCCGATTTAAAGGATAGACTAAAAAGCATTTGCACACACGAGTTAACTCGCGAAGCGTTAAAAGTATACCCGATTTCTAGTTTGCCCGTTAAGCAAAAGTTGTTTGCTTATGCTATGAAGTACAAAATGTACCGTGTTTTAAAAATACTTGTTGGATTAAGAAGCAGATAGGTGATAAAAATGTTTTTCTCTGTTATAGTGCCGATTTATAAGGTAGAGGAATATCTGCCTGCGTGTATCGACAGCGTTTTAGGCCAGACTTTTTCTGATTTTGAACTTATTTTGGTGGATGACGGCTCGCCCGACAACTGCCCAAAAATTTGTGATGAGTATGCAAAAAAAGACCCTCGCATAAAGGTTGTTCATAAGGAAAACGGGGGTTTGGCGTCGGCTCGCAAGGCGGGTATAAAGGTAGCAAGCGGCGAATACGTATACAATCTCGATTCGGACGACGTAATAGAACTTGATACTTTGGAGTGCGCTTACAATATAATAAAAGAAACGGGCGCCGAAATGGTTTCATTTTCATACCGTTGGGTAACAGATGGCAAGACGGTTAATATTACAAACGACGGTATCGACGAAGGTTTTTATGATAGAGCAGGAATAGAAAAACATATTTTCCCAAGGCTTTTGATGGATGAAAATATGAACCACGTTGCCTACTATCTTGCAGGCAAGGCGGTTAAAAGGGAACTTATCACACCGCATCAATTAAAGGTTAGCGAGACGATTTCTTTAGGCGAGGATTTGTGTTGCGTTATACCTTGTTACTTGAATGCAAAAAGTGTGTATATAAGCCGAAAAGAAGCATATTTTTATACCGTTAGATACAGTTCTATTTCAAAGGCGTTTAACGCGGGTCAGATTGATAGAATAACGGACGTTATAAACGAAATAACCACCGAAGAACTAAAAAGGCTACCCGATATAGGAGAGCAACTTTGCCGTTATTCAACCTTTATGTGCTTTGCAATATTGGCGTCGGCAGCAGAGGGTAATTATTTCAAAAGCATAAAAGAAATAAAGAGAAAAATTATGGGTTCTCAGCACGCGGAAAAAATCCAGCGCGCAACCTTTAAAAACATATCAATAAAAAGCAAAATCAGTATATTTTTAATGAAGAAAAAGGCTTACACTACGGCGTTCTGTTTCCTTAATTTTTGTAAGAACGTTAAAAAAGTATTAAAAAGGGGATGAATTTAATGCTACCGGATATATCGGTAATTATGAGTGTTTACAACGGCGAAACTTATCTTGCAGAAGCGGTCGAAAGCGTTATAAATCAGACCTTTAAAAACTGGGAACTTATCGTTATTAACGACTGTTCGACCGACAAAACTGCCGAAATTCTAGAAGAACTTGCCAAAAAAGACGAGAGAATAAAGGTGCATCAAAACGAGGTTAACCTAAAACTTCCAACATCGCTTAATAAAGCAATTTCTTTAAGCCGCGGCAAATACATAGCAAGAATGGATGCCGACGATATTTGTCTTCCGGAAAGACTGCAAAAGCAGTTTGAGTTTATGGAGTCGCACCCCGACGTTTCTTTGTCTTCCCCTAAATTTATGACCGTTAAAAACGGCGTGTATAATCCGGGCGGTGTTGGCGGCAGGTGCGATAACGAGGCGATAAAGGCGATGCTTTTGGTTGCAAACCCAATTTTGCACCCCGGCGTTATTGCCAAAGCCGAGGTTATGAAGAAACATAATTACGATACCACCCTTACCTGTACCGAGGATTTGGAACTTTGGACAAGGATGATTATGGCGGGCGAAAAATTAGAAATCTTACCCGAATGTCTTTTAATTTACCGCCTACATGATAAACAGATTACAAGCACTACTTTAGAGAGGCAACATACCGAGGTGCTAAAAATAGAGCAAAAGTATTATGAAGCGTTGGCTTTAAAAATTGCAGAAGATACAAAAGATTTTTATATAAGCGGCGTATATTTTAAAGAGAATGCAAACATAGAAAACTTTTTGAAATATGCAAAGTGGCTAAAAAAAGCCACCGCTAAAAACTTTAATAAAAATGCGGTAAGTTACGCGCTTTTTGAAATTTTGGCAGAGTATAAAAGGCACAATATACCTAAAAGCGATATTATAAAAGCCATGCTAACCTTTAATCCGGTCTTCATATTAAGCGAGGTTGTTCGTAGAAAGTCTGCGGCAAAAAGCGATATTGAAAGGTGCTTAAAGGTAGCAGATAGTTTAGGTCTTTCAAGGGTCGGCGGTACCGATTCCTACCCAATTTTTGAGAAGAGGTAAGCAATAGAAATATGCGTTTGTTTGAATTTCCATACGTAATCATAACCATACTCACGATATGCTTTATCGTGATGGGGGTAATAGGACTTTACTTTGCAATAAAGTCTATAAAGGTTGCAAAAGAAGAAGCCGAAAAGGGCTTTTGCGGTATAAGTAAAATAGAAAGCGATTTTGCAAAGGCAAGAAATGCCCGTAAGAATCGCTCGACGGTTTACGTGTCGGTGTCGCTTGACGGAATGAAGCGCTTGCACCCTGAATCAAGGGCAACCAGATTGTATAGCGAAATCGGTCATAGCCTTCTTAATCGTTTTGGTGGCGATGTGGGTGAAATCGCACTTTATGGCAAGAGTAATTTCATTATTCTTAACTGTTTAGAGCCTGAAGAGGTGTCCGCCGCTATCGACGAGAGTTTTGGGGCAATCAACGAAATACTTATAAAACACAGCGTTGTTAATATCGTTGGTGTTAATTTTGGTTTTCATAGCACAACCTCTACCGAGGTCGATTTTAAAACAGCGCTCGGCAGGGCAAAGCAGGCTTGCAGTATGGCAGAAAGCAGTAACGTTCTTTTCTGCGAGTGGGATAGCAGTAACGGCAAAGAGTTCGAACGAAAAATTAAAATGGAAAACAGTATCCATAACGAGATTGATAACAACAAGTTTTTCCTTGAATATCAACCGATTATCGACGCAAAAACCGAGAAAATTATCGGTGCCGAGGTGCTTTCACGCCTTAACTCTACCGATGGAATTATAACTCCGCACACCTTTTTGTCGGCGGTTAATAACGTAGGCATTAACGAAAAATTCGATTACTATATTTTTGAGAAGAACTGCAAATGGATTTCTAACGACACCTCGCACCGCGCAAAGTACGTTTATACCATAAACTTCTCGCGCGCAACATTCTGCGACCCCGAGTTTGCCGATAAAATAATAGGAATTATGGATAAATACGGTTGCAATTATTCTAACATCGCGGTTGAAATTTTAGAGGATAAGAATCTATCCGAAGAAGATATAAACGTAATGGCAAGCAACCTAAAACGCCTTAAAGAAAAGGGCGTGCTAATTCTCCTAGACGATTTTGGTAAGGGTTACACAGGCTTTGGCGACCTTACAGAACTTGATATTAGCATTGTTAAAATAGACAAAACGATTACCCAAAATGCAATAAACGCGGCCGGTGCGGTAATTCTTAAAAATATTATCAACACCGCCCACGATTTAGGACTTAAAACGCTTTGCGAGGGTATTGAAACCGAAGAGCATAAGAAAACGGTAGTAGAAGCGGGTTGCGACTTTTTGCAAGGATTTTACTTCTACCGCCCAATGCCCGTATCAAAACTGGAAAGGCTATTTGAAGAATAAACCTTTTTGTTTACATCTTTGTTACTTGTATTGACCTATATTGGTGCAAGTGTTTATAATGTATTTATCTTTTTAAAAGGCAGGTGAGAGTATGGAAACTTTATTAAGGGCAAAACAGGGCTATTCTGCCGATATTGAAAGGCTTTATAAGACCTCAATTCCTGAGGTTTATTACGTTTGTTTAACCCTAACTAATAACGCCGAAAAGGCAACCGCTATATGCAAAGAGTTGTATAAAAAGGTTTTCGCTACTCTCGACAGGCTTTCCGACGATACCGACTTTACCGCATGGATGAAAAATGCCGCTGTTGTGGCATCAATTTCGGTGTTAAGGAAGAATAATCCTTACCTTTTACGCCACGTTTCAAAAAGCAGTTTGCAGAAAATTGAAATAGAGGAGAATTTCCCTTTAACTACCGAGCAGACGGCAAGGGTGTTTGAAAACACCTTAAGGCGAATGGATTTCCCCGCCAGAATGGCAACTATTTGCTATTACTTTAATAATATGACAAGGGCTCAACTTTGCCGAATTACCGATTTGGATGGCGAGGAGGTTGACACTACTCTTGCGAGGGCTGCCGACTATATTGCCGAACTTTCGCGCGAGTTAGAGGAAAAAGGTGTGGTTTCAACCCGCATTGATCCAAAAGCCCTTTTGGAACTTCTATGTTTAGAGGAAAAGATACCTAGTATTGACCCGAAAACCTTGTACGTTTCGATAGAGCCGATAGAGGAAAAGCCCGTGATTACTCCTAAAAAGCAGGGTGTGAAAATCTCGGTTGCGGCTTATGTTGCGGTGGCGGCGGCGGTGTTGGTTGCCGCAGGTGTTACCGCTACGCAGACAGGTCTTTTCGGCGGCAAGGATAAAGAACCCGATACATCTTCACTTGTTTCGTCGGTTACTTCTAGTGAGGTTGTAAGTAGCGAAGTTGCAAGTCTGCCACAAGCGGTTGTAAGTAGCGAGGTTGCAAGTAGTGAGGTTGTAAGTAGCGAGGCGGCTAGCAGTGTAGTAAGTAAGCCCGCCCAATCAAAACCCGAGGAAATTAAACCTGCAGTAAAACCTCCCAAAGCACCTTATCTTTCAACCAAAGCGGTAAGTTACGATGCAAGGGGCGAAAAGGAACGTACACAGCAGTTTTCGTATTCCGGTGGTAGAATAAAGACCTTGCAAACCAAGACCGATATTTTTACCGAAACCTTAACGTATAACTGGACCAAGAATGGCAGAAAATGCACCATAACCGATAGTAAGGGAACGGTGGTTGAAAAGGTAGAGTACGACCCGAACGGCAACCCAACCAAGCGCGTGTTTACTAACGATACGGTAACTTTCAAATGGACATATAAGTACAACAAAAAGGGACTAATCAAAACCGCAAGTTATAAATCAAACACAAGCGGTACTTATTCTTACGAGTATGATAGTGAAAACCGCATAACAAGGCAAAAGCACTCGGTCGGTGGCGACGTTTATACTACGACCTATACCTATTATGAGGACGGTATGATAAGTAGTAGAACCGAAACCGATTTTGACGGAAGCCAAAAGGTTTA
>JAZOQV010000038.1:0-32405 GCA_045656265.1 Acutalibacteraceae bacterium
TAAGGTTGCGGCAATAACCGTAATCGTGATAGATTTATCGGTAACGCGCCTGACGGTCGCTGTTCGCCCTTCGGCAATTGCCTCGCTTATTTCGGGTATCATTAAAGTAGAGAATGCCGTTAAAAAAGAGGCAGGGAAAAACAGTAGCGGTATCGCCATACCTTTTATCATACCGAACTGCTCAAGTGACCTTGTTTTATCGCTAGAAAATACGCTTAACCGCAAGGGAATAATCAGATTTTCAACAGTTCTTAAAAGGGTGTGTATATATCTGCCTGCGGTTATTGGTACTGCTATATGCAAAAGTTTGTGTGTAACGGGTAGATTCGGCACTTTTCGTTTAGGTGTTTTTCGTCTGTCAAGCCTATAAAATATGTATAAAAGAAAGCAACCTGCCGCCTCGCTCACACCATCTCCTAAAAGAATGGCGGCTGAGGTGTAAGTAAGACCATAGGGCGCTACTAATGTTACAAGCCACACCACAAAAGCCATACGCACAAGTTGTTCTAAAAGTTGGCTAATGCTTGGGTAAGAAGTTTGGCGTTTACCTATAAAATAACCACGCATTATAGAAGAAAGTCCCATAAAAGGAAGTGCGATAACAAGTATTTTAATTGCCTTTACTGCGCGCATATCAAATAAAAGATACTTACAGATCGGCTCGGCTAAAAAATAAATCAAGGCACTGCTTGCGGTTGCTATAATAAGGGTAAGCAAGGTTGCCCGCTTCATAACTTTGGATATTTGTCCACTGCCCGTCGGTAGTTCCGAAACAAGCCTAGTTACTGCGGTGCAAATGCCCGTAGTGGCAAAGGTACTGCCAAGAACGTATACCGATATAATAAGTCCGTAAAGCCCCATACCCTCGGCACCGATGGTTCTTGTCATCCAAACTCTGAAAAAGATTCCCACAGTTCTTAAAATCAAGGAGGTAACGGTAAGTATTGCGGCATTTTTTATAAAAGCCCTGTGTTTCAATAAAAAGCCCCCAGAAAAAAGAGTTCTATATAAATAAATATAATGTAGGTGGACAAATTATTCCTTGTGGTGTATAATAAATGTATATGTGTAAGAAAGGGTGTGTGGCTTGTATGACTGCACCGTTAGCAGATAGAATACGTCCAAAAAATTTAGACGAGGTTGTTGGTCAAAAACACCTCTTGGGCGAAGGTAAAATTTTAAGGGGCATAATAGAGTCGGGTCATATACCAAATATGATTTTTTATGGCCCGTCGGGCGTGGGCAAAACTACCGTAGCGCGCATTATTGCAGAGCGTAGCGGTATGCGGTTGCACAAACTTAATGCCACTACCGCCTCTACTTCGGATATTAAAGACGTAGTTGCAGAAATTGGCACGGTTGCGGGTATAAATGGCATCCTTTTGTATTTAGACGAGATACAGTATTTTAATAAAAAGCAACAACAAATACTTTTAGAGTATATAGAGTCGGGGCAGATAACCTTAATTGCCTCCACCACCGAAAATCCTTACTTTTACATATATAATGCAATTTTAAGTCGTTCGTCGGTTTTCGAGTTTAAACAGGTAACGGCAGAGGACGTTATACCTGCAGTTAAAAGAGCGGCCGAAATTATGGGCGAAGAACTTTCTAAAAAGGTACTGATGACCGATGAGGTTGCAAACATAATCGCATACGGTTGCGGCGGCGACGTAAGAAAATCTATAAACGCGGTAGAACTTTCGGTGCTTTCTTCAAAGCAAACCGCAAAACAGGTTAAGATTGAAGAAGATTTGGTGCGTGAACTTTTGGGTCGCAACTCGATGCGATACGATAGAGAGGGCGACGAGCATTATGATATAGTATCGGCTTATCAAAAGTCGATGCGAGGTTCAGACCCCGATGCCGCACTGCACTATTTAGGCAGATTACTTGCCGCGGGCGATTTACCGTCTGCTTGTAGGCGCCTTATGGTTTGCGCGGCAGAGGACGTAGGGCTTGCCAATCCGCAAATCTTACCTATTGTAAAAGCGGCTGTTGATATTGCAAACGCGGTAGGGTTACCAGAGGCGAGATTACCGCTAGCAGATGCGGTGGTGCTTGTAGCAATTAGTCCAAAATCCAATTCGGCGCACGATGCGATAAACGCCGCTATGCGCGATATCGAGCAGGGCAGAATAGGGCCTATCCCAAGAAATTTACAAAACAAGCATTTTGATGGGGCGGACAATGCAACTCCCGGTCAGTTTTATATTTATCCTCACGATTATCCGGACCATTGGGCAAAGCAGAATTATTTACCCGAAACGCTAAAAGACGTAAGTTATTATCAGTTTGGAGATAATAAAACCGAGCAGGGATATAAAGCCTATTGGGATGCGGTAAAATCCAGAAATAAAAAATAAAAAATTGCAAAAACTATTGGGGGCGTTATATGCCCCCAATACTTATATAAAGGTGATGTTATGTCGGTTTTTGAAAGAATATACAAAGTAGTATGCGAGATTCCTAAAGGCAAGGTGGCAACCTACGGTCAGGTGGCGTCGCTTGCGGGCAATCCTCGCTGGGCAAGGGTGGTCGGCTATGCACTACACAATAACCCTGCGCCTATTGCAATACCTTGCCACAGAGTAGTAAATCGAGAGGGAAAAGTTGCCAAGGCATTTGCTTTCGGCGGTGGAAACGAGCAACGACGCTTGCTAGAAGGCGAGGGCGTAACCTTTTTAAGTGATGGCAGCGTAGATATGCAAAAACATTTATACAAACCCGAAAATGTATAAATATGCAGAATATACGGTATATAAGTGTATAATATGTATAAAAGAATGAATAAAATGTATATTTATAACAAATAATGCCCAAACAGACCCGCTTTTATGCGGGTTTCTTTGTATAAATATACAAATATTGCAAAAAGGTATTGACTTTATGCATTAAAAGTGGCAGAATATAGATAACAAATTAAAAGGGCATAGCCCAAATAATTTTTTTGGAGGAAAATAAAATGAAAAAGTTTTTAGCACTAGTTATGGCAGTTTTAATGACTGTTGCGGCTTTCGCAGGTTGCGGCGCAAAGAAAGGTAACACTATTGTAGATGGCAAACTTACAATGGGTACAAACGCTACATTCCCACCGTATGAGTTTACAGACGATAGCGGCAAAATCGTTGGTATCGACGCAGAAATCGCAGCAGCAGTTGCTGAGAAGTTAGACCTCGAACTCGTTATCAAAGATATGGAGTTTGATTCACTTCTTACTGCAGTACAAGGTAATTCTATCGACATTGTTTTTGCTGGCTTAACAGTTACTGACGAGCGTAAAGAGGCTGTTGATTTCAGTATGACATACGCACAGGGCGTTCAGGTTGTTATCGTTCCTGAAGATAGCAAAATCAAAGACATCGACGGTCTTAAAAAGGCAAAAATCGGTGTTCAAGCAGGTACTACCGGTGATATCTACTGTACCGACGAGTTTGGTCAGGAGAATGTTAAGCAGTTCCAGAACGGCGCTCTAGCAGTTGCTGCACTTGCTAACAAACAAATTGATTGCGTTGTTATCGATAACGAGCCTGCAAAGGCATTCGTTGCTGCTAATAAGGGCTTAAAGATTCTTGAAACCGAGTATGCAGTTGAAGATTATGCAGCTGCTATTTCTAAGAGCAACCCTGAACTTAAAGATGCTGTTAACAAGGCTATGGAAGAACTCAAGGCTGACGGCACTATTGATAAGATTATCGGTAAATATATAAAAGCCGAATAATTAGTATGCAGTTGTTAGGGGCGGCTTTCGCCGCCCCTAATTTTGTGCTTTGAAAGGGAACTACTAAATGAATTTACTTACTTTTGAGAGTTGGTTGGAATCGGCTCCGGAGTGGATAGCATCTATTCCGTCTTGGTTGCAAACCTTTTTCTTTCAACTATATCAAACATTCGTATATCAAAATCGTTGGACCTTCTTTACTAACGGTTTAAAAATAACCATTATCGTAACAATCGGTGCGCTTATTTTAGGTGTTATTATCGGTCTTATTGTTGGTGTTATTCGTACCTCTTACGAAAACCTTTCAAAAACCAAAAAGCCTAATTTTATATTGCGCGCCGTAAATGCGTTTTGTGAATTGTATCTAACCGTAATTCGCGGTACACCTATGATGGTACAATTGCTTATTATGGGCTTTGTTATTATGGTGCCTAAAACCGATAATGGTATGATTGCTTGCGGTATTATTACCCTTGGCATCAACTCGGGTGCTTATGTTGCCGAAATTTTCAGAGGCGGCATAATGTCTATTGATGCGGGTCAGATGGAGGCAGGCAGAAGCCTTGGCTTTAACTATGTTCAAACTATGTGGGAGATTGTTATTCCACAAGCATTTAAAAACATATTGCCGGCTTTAGGCAACGAAATGATTACGCTTTTAAAGGATACCTCTTTGGTGTCGGTAATCGCGTTGCGCGACCTAACGAAACAGGCGCAGAATATAGTAAGTATTACCTATCAGGCGTACATCCCATACATAAGTTTGGCGCTTATATATCTTGTAATGGTTATTGTTCTTACAAAACTACTTGGCATTTTAGAAAGGAGGTTGCGTAAGAGTGAGCACTGATGCAATCATTAAAACCGAAAATCTTATAAAAAACTTTGGAGACGTTAAGGTTTTAAAGGGCATTTCTACCGAAATAAAGCGTGGCGAAGTGGTTGTTGTTATCGGTCCTTCGGGTTGTGGAAAATCAACCTTCTTGCGTTGCCTAAACCTACTAGAAAACCCAAGCGATGGTAAGATTATTTTCGAGGGTACAGATTTAACCGATAAAAATGTTGACGTTAACACCCGTAGAATGAAGATGGGAATGGTGTTCCCACAGTTCATCCTGTTCCCACACAACACTATAATGGGCAATCTAACGTTAGCGCCCATAAAACTTCTTAAAAAATCAAAAGCCCAGGCAGAGGAAAGGGCAATCGAACTGTTAAAAACAGTCGGCCTTGAAGATAGGGCAGAGGCTTATCCGTCGCAATTATCGGGCGGTCAGAAACAGCGTGTTGCAATAGTTCGTGCGCTTGCTATGAACCCCGAGGTAATGCTTTTCGACGAGCCTACAAGCGCACTCGATCCCGAAATGGTTGGCGAGGTTTTGGACGTTATGAAAGAACTAGCCAAAAGCGGTATGACAATGGTGGTTGTTACTCACGAAATGGGCTTTGCAAGAGAGGTTGCAGATAGAGTCTTATTTATGAGCGAGGGTATAATTGAAGAAGAAGGCACTCCGGACGAGTTGTTCTCTAATCCAAAATCTCCCCGCACGCAGCAGTTCTTAAATTGTGTACTATAATTTATAAGGCGACAAGATTCGAGCCTATCAAGGTTCATCTCGTCGCTTTTTCTTTTTTGCTTGTGTTTGTTTTTGTAAGGCACAAAGCCTTATTTCAAATTTCACACATCGCCCTCTAGAAAAATCGCCAGAGAATAACTCTGCGACCTGACAAACTACATTTGTCAGGCATGATAGTTCGAAGTCTTATCGCCTGGCGACCATAAAAGGATTCGAGCCTATCAAGGTTCATCTCGTCGCTTTTTGCTTTTTTATACCCAATCGTTGACTAAATAACAAATTTGTGTTAAAATATTTTGAAAAAAAGCAATATGTGTACAATTCGCTGTATATGTGTGGGGTAATTTTTTAAAGAAGAGATATAATATAATAGTATTGCTTTTGGAGGAAGAGAGAATGGGAAAATATTTCGGTACAGACGGCTTTCGTGGCGAGGCGGGCGTAAACCTAACGTCAGAGCATGCTTATAAAATAGGCAGATTCTTGGGTTGGTATTATGGCGATAATAGTGGCGAGCATAAAGTAAGGGTTGTTATCGGTAAAGATACAAGACTTTCAAGTTATATGTTCGAGTATGCTATCGTGGCAGGTCTTACCGCCTCGGGTGCAGATGCGTATATGTTGCACGTTACAACAACTCCAAGCGTATCGTATATAACCCGTCAGGACGAGTTTGATTGTGGTATTATGATTTCTGCAAGCCATAATCCCTTTTACGATAATGGTATTAAAATTGTAAATAGATACGGCGAAAAGTTCGACGATAAAACTACCGCTAAAATAGAACAGTATTTAGACGGCGACCTAAAAGGCTTGGGACTAGATGGCGATATTCCCTTTGCCTCGGGCGATAAAATTGGTAAAAGCATAGATTATTCTTCGGGTAGAAATCGCTATATCGGCTCGCTAATATCCCTATCTGCCAACTCTTTCAGGGGCCTTAAAATTGCCCTAGACTGTGCAAATGGTAGCGCTTGGATGATTGCAAAAAACGTTTTCGAAACCTTGGGCGCCAACACCTATGTTATAAATGCAAACCCAAGTGGCACAAATATAAACATGGATGCAGGTTCTACCCATATCGAAGGCTTGCAGAACTACGTAAAAGAAAATGGGCTTGATATGGGCTTCGCTTTTGACGGCGATGCCGACAGATGTTTGGCAGTAGACGAAAACGGCAACCTTATAAACGGCGACCATATACTTTATATTTTCGGTAAATATTTAAAGGATAAAGGTGCATTAAACGGCAACACAGTCGTTACTACCATTATGTCAAATATGGGTCTTTATAAAGCGCTAGAAGAAGCGGGTATAAATTATACCCAAACCACCGTTGGCGACAGATTTGTTTACGAAAATATGGTAGAGAACGGTTATAGCGTTGGTGGCGAGCAGTCGGGTCATATTATTTTAAGTAAGTACGCCACAACGGGCGATGGTATTTTAACTGCTATTAAACTAACAGACGCTTGTCTTAAATATAAACTAACCCTTTCTAAACTAGCCGAACCCGTTAAAATGTTCCCACAGGTGCTAAAAAACGTAAGGGTAAAAGATAAAGCCGCCGTTCGAGAGAACGAGCTAGTAAAATCTGCTATTAAAAAGGTAGAAGACGCTCTTGGTAGCAGTGGCAGAATCCTACTTCGCGAAAGCGGAACCGAACCCGTAGTTCGCGTTATGGTTGAAGCAGAAAGCGAAACACTTTGCGAGCAATACGTAGACGAGGTTGTAGCCGTTATAAATAGTATTTTATAAAAAAACAAAACCCACTTGAAAAAGTGGGTTTTTATGTTATATAAATCTGTGGCAGAGGGGTTATTTTTCACTAATAGCCTTCTCTGTTTTTTTGATAACCGAGGTAAACCAACAGTAAAGCGCCTCGCCAAGTTCGTGATAAACGGGGTCGCCGTCGTGCGAGCATAGCATAGCAAAGGTTTGACCTATGCGGCGCTCGACTTCGCCTCCGCGCCTAAAAGCAAGATAGTAGAACGAAAGTGCACCGTTGTCGGTTGCGCCTGAATATAATTCGGGATAATTGTTTTTAAGGTGCTCTAAAAACGAGCGTTTAGCGGCAGAGAGGTAGTCGCTATCCTTGCAAAACTGCTCAAAGCCCGAAATTGCGGCAAATGAGAGTAAAATCTGTCTTTGAAGCAAAAGTTCTGCATTGTCGGTTTCGCCGCCTAAAGTTTGGTTTTTAATAGCGTCAATAAACTTTTCGGCAACCACACGCCCCAATTCTTTGCCCATGGTGGTAGATTTTTGGTTGTGTGCCGCCTCCATCTCCATTTTTCGACGTTTAATATCGGCAGAGGGTTTATCGCTAGCAATTTTAATATCTCTATCTTCTAGCATAGGTATCACCTCGATATAAAAGATTATTAAGGTTTTATAATTCGCCTGATTTATATTTTTTTAGTGCGGTGGCAAGTTGGTCGGGGCAGGAAGTGGATTTAAAACCACAGGTTATGCCCTCTAATTTTTCGATAACCTCGTCTGGCGTCAGACCTTTCACTAGGTTTGAAATGCCTTTTAAGTTACCGTTGCAACCACCCATAAATTTTACGTTTTGCACCTTGCCGTCGACTATATCAAATTCAATACTTCTCGAACAAGTGCCAACTGTTTTATATGTGTACGTCATAGTATTCTCACCTTTGGGACAACCATAATAATTTATATTTACGCGTCCTTAAAATTATTACTTAAAAGTTACCTCGGAAAACTTTTGGCGCATATATCCGCTAACGTCGTTAAACACGCCACGAAAACTACAAATCCCGTCCGGATGGGTACAACCCTCGCCATCACAACGGCTTACCTCCAGTGTGCCATAAACCTGCTCAACAACCTCTAAAAGTGTGATTTCTTGTGGGTTTTTAGCAAGAGCATAACCACCCGAAGCACCCTTAAAAGATTTCACAATTCCTGCCGAAACAAGTCCGTGCAGAATTTTAAGGGTGAATTTGGGGGTAACACCGGTTTTTGCGGCAATAGATTTAGCGTCAAGTTTATCTGCTTTCGCAAGGCACTGCACAATTCTTATTGCGTAATCGGTTTCTAAATTAAGTAGCATTAACTTTACCTATCCTTGAATTTGTTGCTGCGAACCGGGTGACGAAGTTTCCTTAATGCCTTTGCCTCAATCTGTCTAATACGCTCTCTTGTAACCTCGAATTTCGAGCCAACTTCCTCTAGCGTGTGGCATCTACCGTCTTGAAGACCGAAGCGCAAGCGAATAACCTGTTCTTCTCTTGGTAGAAGGGTTTTAAGAACAGCGTCAATATCCTCGTTTGTGATAGATTTAAGCGCGGCATCATCGGGGGCCAAAGCGTCCTCGTCGCGAATAAAGTCCATAAGTCTGCTATCTTCCTCAGGACCAATGGGTGTTTCCATAGAAACAGGCTCTTGAGCCACGCGCATAATTTCGCGAACACGTTCAACCGAGAGTTCCATTTTTTGAGCAATCATTTCCTCGGTTGGCTCTTTGCCACTTTCGTGCAATAACTGGCTTTGAACCTTTTTAAGTCTATTGATGGTTTCAACCATGTGAACGGGTATACGGATAGTTCTTGCCTGGTCGGCAATAGCACGGGTAATAGCTTGTCTTATCCACCAAGTAGCATAGGTAGAAAATTTAAAGCCTTTGGAGTGGTCAAACTTTTCAACCGCCTTAATAAGACCAACGTTACCTTCTTGAATAAGGTCTAAAAAGTGCATACCTCTGCCAACGTAACGCTTTGCGATACTAACAACTAATCGAAGGTTAGCCTCTGTCAAGCGTTTTTTAGCAAACTCATTACCGTCGCTGATAAGAACGGCAAGTTCAACCTCTTCATCGCTTGAAAGAAGGGGAACTCTACCAATTTCTTTTAGGTAAACTTTAACGGGGTCATCAAGTGAGATATTGTCGCCTGTGTCCTCTGCACTTTCGTTTTCAAGTTCTTCAATTTTTCTTGCTTCCTCGTTGCCATCTTCGAAATCGATGTCAAGAAGCGGTGCTTCTTCGCCTAGCGCGTCAAGGTCTTCCGACATAAGTTCTAATTCTTCGTCGTCTAAATCCTTTGCGGTTGGCTCTTTAATATCATCTAAACGATTGTCGATAGACTCAGTTTTTTTCTTTTCCATATTCATTTAACCTCACTTTTTATTGTTGGCAATTCTTTTGATATTCTCCGCCCACTCATCTATAGAGATATCTTTTTCTGCCGTGCTTTGATTTATATTTTCCTGTAGCAAAACATTTATGCAATCGCGAAGTTCTTGCTTTGCATTTGTCGCTTTCACAATACTGTTTTGATACTCTGCCACCCTGCCACATTCGGCAGGAGTGAAATCGCTTGAAAGTAATGATACATTAAATATCTGCTCGCCGTGAATAACCTCTAAAAGTCTTTCGTAAACTCTTCGATTAAACTCTGTGATAAAGTTTTTAGGGGTTATCTTTTCTTCAACGGTTGGCAAAAGGTCGGGACTATACATTAAAATAGAAATAATTTTTTCTTCCGCCGTCGCCGCCCTTAAATTCTTTTGCCTTTGGGGATTTACGTCGTGCGTATTTATTTTAGGCTTAATTATTTCGTTAAGTTTTTTCTGCCCCTCGCGCCGATTTATTTGTTTAGCGCGTTGTTTTACTTGAGAAAGTATCGCAGATTTCGAAATTTTAAATTTTTCCGAAAGTCTGCCGGCGTATAGGTCTATGGCAATGGTATCGTTAAGTTCGCCAAGCAGAGTAGCACACCGTTTTAGGTATTCAAGCCGTCCTGAGTCGGTGCTTGTATCAAGCCCTGCCGCCGCGTCTATAATTTTATACTCTATGCTATTCATAGAACCTTCTAGTAAATCTCTGAAGGCATTTGCGGCATTTTTGCCATGCTTTTTAATAAACTCGTCGGGGTCTTTGCCGTCGGGGATGGTTAGCACCCTTACCGGCATACCTGTTTTTGAAAGTATTTTTATAGCCCTTTCGGTTGCTTGTTTGCCCGCGGCATCCGAGTCGAGTGTTAAGACAATTTCGGATGTGTAACGCGAAAGTAAAGAGGCGTGCTCGTCGGTAAAAGCAGTACCTAGAGCTGCAACCGCATTTGTAACGCCTGCTTGGTGTAACGCGATAACGTCCATATAACCTTCTGCCAATATTATTCGCTTTTGGCAGTTGCTTTTTGCAATATTAAGGGCATATAGGTTTTGGCTTTTTTTGAAAATAGGCGTGTCGCTTGTGTTTATGTACTTTGCGCCTTTTTTGTCTTCGCCCGGTAGCGCTCTGCCACCAAATGCTATAACGTTACCTCTAAGGTCGATTATGGGGAACATAGCGCGGTTTCTGAATCTGTCGTAAAAACCTCCGCGTTGACCGCGCATTACAACGTTTGCGGTAAGCATTTCGTCCTCGCGGAATCCCTTGCTTCTTAAGTGGCGAATCAGCGCGTCCCACTCGTTAGGCGAAGCGCCAAGCCCAAATTTTTTGATAGTAGCCATTGAAAGCCCGCGCGAAAGGAAATAGTTAAGTATGGGTTTACCGCCCTCGCTCATTAAATAGTTGTGGAAAAAGCGTGCAGTTTCGCGGTTAATTTCGTACAGTCTGCGTTTTAGTTTTGCAAAACTATCGTCGTATCCGCTATCAGGCATTTGAAGTCCTGCTCTGTCGGCAAGTAATTTAACCGATTCAAAAAAATCCAGGTTTTCAATCTGTCTTACAAAGGTAACGGGACCGCCACCTGCGCCACAACCGAAACAGTAGTAAGAATTGGTGTCCAAAAACACGGTAAAGGAACCCGTTTTTTCGTTGTGAAAGGGGCATAGACCAACCATACGGTTGCCGCGTGGCTTTAATTGAACATAATTAGAAATAAGGTCGCTAATATCGGTTCTTGCATTTACCTCAGCCAAAAACTCATCAGGTACCGATGGCATAATTCATACTCCTTTCTTTAGTATAATTTATCTGCAACAAATGTTGCGGGTTAGATATTCCAAGATTTTGGAATGTATACGTTTTCGAAAAATTTAATTGCAAAAGTGTCGGTCATACCGGCAATATAGTCGGTAACTGCACGCTCTATACCCTCGCTTGCAACAACTCTAGCGTATTGCTCGGGCATAAATTGTGGATTTTTAGTAAGATAGGTAAAAATTCCACCAATAATTCCGTCAACCTTTGCTTCTTCTGCCTTTGCAGAATAGTTAAGGTACACACGGTCGTATAAAAAGTTGTGCAGTTCGTCAAAACACAAATGGTCGTCATTTGCCATTATAATATTGTCTTTGCTATTTTCTATCAAAGAAAGCACCATATTATTTATGCGCTCGCTCTTGGTTTCGCCAAACTGTGCGCGAATATTTTTTGGTATGTCGGTAGGTTTTATAACCCCGCCACGCACCGCATCGTCAATATCGTGATTTATGTAGGCAATCTGGTCGCACCAACGAACAATTCTACCTTCCAACGTGTGTGCATCAGCGCCTTTTGTGTGGCAGGCGATACCATTAAGGGTTTCTAAAGTTAGGTTAAGACCTTTGCCTTGCTTTTCAAGTTTAGTGCAGACCCTTACGCTTTGTAGGTAGTGTTTAAAACCGCCCGAATATAACTTGTCCAAAGCGCGCTCGCCTGCGTGGCCGAAAGGTGTGTGGCCAAGGTCGTGTCCTAAAGCGATAGCCTCGGTCAAGTCCTCATTAAGTCTTAAAGCCCTTGCCACAGTACGCGAAATCTGTGCAACCTCTAAAGTGTGGGTAAGCCTTGTTCTGTAATGGTCGCCCTCGGGCGAGAGAAAAACTTGAGTTTTGTGTTTAAGCCTTCTGAATGCGCCACTATGTATAATACGGTCGCGGTCGCGCTGATAATCGGTACGAATATCGCAACGTTCTTCTTTGCGTTCTCTAACTGCCGAATCGCTAAACGAGGCAAGTGGTGATAAAATCAAATGCTCGTTTTGTTCGGTTAGTTTTCGAATATTATCCATTTTTGGCACTCCTTTGTGTTTTTCTATAAATTATATACGCGAAAAATCGAAAAAACCCTTTAATTTTTTTAAATTTTTTCAAAAAATTTTTTATTCGTCAAAAAAACCGTATTTTTCGCCAATAAATTCGGGTTTTAGCCTGTCGCAAAATTTGTCGGTAAGTTTATTTTTAAAGGCATCGTAATCGTCGCTTTTAATAAGTAGGTTTAATGTAACCTCGTCCAAAAACTCGGTTGAATCTACAACTACATTTTCGCTTTCGGTAAGTCTTAGCAGTTGTTCATAATCTGGGTAGGGGCATGAAACCGAGAATAAAGTGCAAGGCGTTGCTTTTACAATCCCTGCTTCGTCAAGCCCAAGTGCAGTAGCAGAGGAGTAAGCGCGCACAAGACCGCCCGTGCCCAAAAGTACACCGCCAAAATAACGTGTAACTATAATAAGACAGTCGGTAACACCACGTTTTTGAAGCACATTTAGAGTAGGTACACCTGCGGTACCCGATGGCTCGCCATCGTCGGTGTAGCGGCAAATACCGCCCTCGCGCAGTATGTAGGCATATACGTTGTGGCGAGCGTCCCAATATTTCTTTTTGGCGTTTGCTATGTGCTCTAATGCCTCTGCCTCGCTTTTAATTGGATACACGTGCGCAATAAAGCGCGAGCGTTTTTCTATAAGTTCCGCCTCGGCTTTTTCTTTAACCGTTATATATTCCTGCATCACGTTACCTCCTTTTTGAGTATAAAAAAACCGCAGCCGCTTTTTAAGCGACTGCGACTTAAAACTTACTTGCTAACGCTCATACGTTTGTTGAACCTATCAACACGACCGCCGGAGTCAACCAGCTTTTGTTTGCCGGTAAAGAACGGATGACATTTTGAGCAAATATCCAACTTAATGTCTTTTTTAGTAGAACGTGTCTCAAACTCGGCACCGCAAGCACATTTTACTGTTACAGTCTCATACTGCGGATGAATTCCTTCTTTCACAACTGTCACTCCTTTTCTATAATCCTTATATAACAAAGCGATTATATCACACTATTTATCAAATTGCAAGCATTATTTTTTAAAACCACGAATTTATTTTTTCGCGAGCGGCGGTTATTATTTCAACCACTTTAAATTTAACCTTGTAATTTTGTGGGTTTTCTATTTTTTCTACACTGCCATCGCTTAAAGTATCCTTTAGGTTGGCGCTTGCGCTAATGCACACTTCGGGGAAGAGTACGCACCACCAATTTTTACCTTTTGCGCTACCTATTTTTATACGCACCGCATCGTAATAGCCTGCAGGCAGGGTAAAATTATCATATACCCTTGTGTTAAAGTAGCATTTTTCTACCTCGCCCAAAACACTGTAATCATAACCATATTCTTTTATTGTTTTTCTTGCAGTGTTTATAATTTTAGGTAAATTTTCTTTAGCGTTTTTTAAAGCGTCTTCTTTGTTACTAGCACTCTCAAAAATATTTTCGCTGTTTTCTAAAATACTGTCGCGTACCGCGAGTTTTAGCGCCTGGTCTTTATCACTATCAGAGTTTGCCAGTATATGCAAGCGAAGAACACCATTTTCTATTTCGTTGCAGTATGCCGAAAAACTTGTAAAGGATAAAAGAACCGAGAATATTAGCGCTAATATTATGGATAATTCAAATCGTTTTTTTGCTGTCATTTTTTGTTCCTACCTTTTGTATGTATTTGCTTACGGTAGGATTATTGACGCAAAAATTAAGGTTTATTCAACTATTTCTACACCCGAATTACTGTTTGGTGCGCAAAGGTAAATGTCTTTATACTTCTTACATAGGTTATTATAAGCGGTTTCGCCCTTGCCTTTTTCATATATACCAAAGACCGATGGCCCGCTACCCGAAAGTTTAGCGGTAATAGCACCCTCGTTTTTAAGGTCTTCTTCAACCTCGTTTAGATTATTACCCCAAACCAAAGAGAAAACGTTGTAAAAGTTTTCGCAGGCTTTATATAAGTCTCCGTTTTCTATAGCGCATAAAACCGCCGCTGTGTCGGGGCGTTTTGAAATTTCGCACTCGTCAAGCCTTCTGTAAAGTTCGGCGGTAGAGGGTTTGGTTGCATTTTTAATAATTATTATGTCGCAGTCGGCAAGGTTTTGTATTTTACGCAACTTATCGCCAATGCCACTAGCATAAGCAGTGCCGCCAAAAAGGCAGAATGGAACGTCCGCGCCGAGTTTTTTACATAAACCTAAAATATCGTCGTTTGATAAGGGCTTATCATATAATCTATTAAGAACCTCTAAAGTAGCCGCGCCATCTGTACTGCCACCGCCCAAGCCCGCGGCAATGGGAATATTTTTTGTAAGGCGTATTGTAGCGCCACCATTTAATTTGGTTGCACCAAAAAACAGTTTGGCGGCTTTAAAACAAATATTATCGGTTTCGTTAATAGAACTATCTGTGCAAACCGATATACCGCTTTTAGTGCGCTCTATTTCCAGAATGTCAAATAGTGATATAGACTGAAATATAGATTCAATATTATGATACCCGTCGGCACGCTTTTTAGAAACATCTAAGGTTAAATTTAGTTTTGCATAAGCCTTGGCAGTTAGTTTCATTTTGCTACCTCACAAAAATTTTTTTATAATTATAACATAAAGTAGTGCAAAACGGAATAGATTGTGTTACAATATTAAATAGAAATTTTTAAGAAATAATCGGAGGTACAAAAAATGAAGGCTGTTATTACAGTTGTTGGTAAGGATATGGTGGGTATACTTGCTTCAATTTCGGGCGAGTGCGCAAAGTACGGCGCAAACGTAAACGAGGTTTCACAAACTATATTGCAGGATATGTTCTGTATGATTATGATTTGCGATGTTGATAGTATTACGGTTCCTTTTGGTAAGTTCGCCGACGAATTAAAAGAGCGTGGCAAAGAAAAGAGCTTGGTAGTACACGTAATGCACGAGGATATTTTCAACTCAATGCATAGAATCTAGTTTGGATAGATTAAAGGAGATACATAATGATTAACACTAACGATATACTTGAAACTATTGCGATGATTGAGGAGGAAAACCTCGACATCCGTACCGTTACAATGGGTATATCCTTGCTTGATTGCATCGACCCTGACATAGATAAGGCGTGCGAAAAGGTATACGAGAAAATTGTAAAAAAAGCAGAAAGGTTAGTGCCTGTTTGCGAGGAAATTGAAAGTAATTTAGGTATACCTATTATAAATAAGCGTATTTCGGTTACACCTATTGCAATTTTAACCGCCGCTTGCGAAAATAAAGACCCCGTAAGATTTGCCCATGCACTAGAGCGCGCGGCAAGAAAGGTAGGGGTAAACTTTATAGGTGGTTACTCTGCGCTTGTTCAAAAAGGCTTTTCTGCGGGCGATAGGGAACTTATAGAGTCAATTCCAAGAGCGCTTGCAGAAACCGAACATATCTGCTCGTCGGTAAACATCGGCTCTACCAAGACGGGTATAAATATGGATGCAGTGGCGCTTATGGGCAGCGTAGTAAAGAAGGCGGCAGAACTAACCAAAGATAACGATTGCATCGGCGCCGCAAAATTGGTTGTGTTCTGTAATGCGCCCGAGGATAATCCATTTATGGCAGGCGCATTTCACGGCGTGGGCGAGCCTGACTGTGTAATAAATGTTGGCGTTTCGGGTCCAGGTGTTGTTCGCGCGGCTTTGGCTAAGGCTAGCGACGATATAAATCTTACCGAGGTTGCCGACCTTATTAAGCGTACTGCGTTTAAGATTACACGTATGGGTCAGTTGGTGGCAAAAGAAGCATCAGAAAGACTTGGCGTACAGTTTGGTATAGTAGACCTATCTTTAGCGCCGACCCCCGCAGTTGGCGATTCGGTTGCACACATTTTAGAGGAAATCGGACTTTCAAGTGTTGGCAGTTGCGGTACAACCGCTGCATTGGCTATGCTTAACGATGCGGTTAAAAAGGGTGGCGTAATGGCAACTTCGCACGTGGGCGGTCTTTCGGGCGCATTTATTCCGGTTACTGAGGATGCGGGTATGATAGATGCATCTCGTAGCGGTGCGCTAACTATTGAGAAACTAGAGGCTATGACGGCGGTTTGCTCGGTTGGCCTTGATATGATTAACATTCCGGGCGACACACCCGACGAGGTTATCTCGGCAATTATCGCCGACGAAGCGGCAATCGGTATGGTTAATAGCAAAACCACTGCCGTTAGGGTAATTCCTGCAATCGGCAAAAAGGTTGGCGAAGAGCTTTCATTTGGTGGTCTTCTCGGTAGCGGCCCCGTTATGAAGGTTAGCACAGAATCTCCCTTGAAAATGATAAAACGCGGCGGCAGAATCCCCGCCCCAATGCACAGCCTTAAAAACTAAATAACATAATAAAAACTCCCCGAATTTTCGGGGAGTTAATTTTTTGAACAAAATTCGTATTCAAAGTATTTATAGTGCCTAGTTTTTACAAATACTTTCTACGATTCTTTCAATAACTTTTCCGTCGCAATTGGTAAGATACTTATCGCGGAAAGCTTGTAGACGGGTAGCGTCGTAATTCTCAACATCTGCTACTGCCTTAGTTAATTCTACCGCGTCGGTAAAGATTGGACCTGGTGCGATTTCTTCATAGTTAAAGTAAGAATCCGACTTGAAGAAATAGGTCTTATGGTCGGGCGCATAAAGGTAGATAGGTTTGCCCCTTGAGGCAAAGGTGAATATTTCCTCTCTGTAATCGCCGATCATAATATCGGCGGCTGCCATAAGTTCGTCAACACTCATTTCGCCGTACATATTGAACATAAATTCGTTCATATAATTTTCAAGCGGTAGCATACGCTCGCTATGACGGTTCCAATGGTAAACCAAGCAGTAATCACGGCTCAAATATTCGTTCATACTGAGGTAGTCAACGAAAACTTCTTCGTTAGGCCTTGTAAGGGTCTCTCTAGGCTCTTGCAAGTAGAAAATAATCTTCTTGCCCGAAGCATTAGGGAACTTTTCATCTATTTTAGCGCGGGCGTTTTTACAATATTCCTCGCTAAATAGAATATCGGTGGCAGCGGCGCCAAGAGGTTTAATAGCCTCACTTGATTTTAGACCGAATGCCTCGGTATAAATGTCTGTAAGCGCTGCGGAAGCAACCGGAACAAAACTATAATTGTTGTGCAAAGGCGATGCGTTAAGGTAATCGTCCTCTAATCCCGCTAACACGTTTCTTGTGCTATAACCGAATTTTTCGAAAGGGAAAACTTTGTTCCAAAGTTGAACAACCTTTGTGTTTTCGCGAAGGTTTAATACATTTATAATATCGCAAGCCTCGCTTAAAACGATTGTCCCTGCCTTTGCTATTGCCTCAACAAGACCTTTTAGGTCTTTGCTTTTTGCATTAAGCGAGGTAACGTTTGCTTTACCTTCTAGTGCATTTTTAACGCGCGAAAGGGTAGCGTTCATTTTGCCGTTTGAAAGCACAAGAATATTTTCTTGTCTTATATCGCTATCGCTGTAAGCGGCATAAAGTTTATTAGCCTTTTTAGATAATTCCTTCAAATAGTCGATACGAGCAAGTCTGTCGGAATAAAGCATATCGGCATTAGGTAGGTCGTGGTATTCGCCTATAAGGGCGGTTTCGCGTTTGTGATTTTGAAGGTCGTCGCCAAAAACCATATCCATAAGTCTAACGGTTGCGTGCCCATCGCAAGCCGACATAAACTTTTTACGGAACGCTTTAATACGTTCTTTATCAAAACGCTCGTCAACGTTTTTAATATAGTCAATCATTTCGAGGTTGGTTTTGAAAACCGGACCCGGTGCGAGTTCATTATAGTCGTAGTAGAAACCGCGCCAATCGAAATATTCCGAAAGGTCGTAAGAGAAGAATATAAGCGGTTTTTCGTAAAGTGAGTATTCAAATACAAGCGAAGAATAGTCTGAAATACAAATATCGCTTATTGAAAGTAGTTCTTCTATGCTCATAGCATCCGAAAGGTCTGCGGCAAAATCGGCGCAACTTTCGGGTATAATGGGGGGCTTGCGAACAAAGGGATGGTGCTTAACTAAAAGCACGTACTCGTCGCCTAATTCCTCTTTAAACATTTTCACGTTAAGCATATTTGGGGTTTTACCCGAAGCCACCCTACCTCTGAAGGTTGGTGCATAAAGTATAACCTTTTTACCTTTTGCTGAAGGAATAAATGCATGTAATTTTTTGTAAGAATCTTGTGAAAATTTCTCGTCGTAAAAAACGTCGGTACGGCTTATACCGATAGGCTTAATAACCTCGGGGGTTGCTTTTAGGTTCATAGCCTCTTCGTAAGCCCAATTAACCTCGGGGCTACTTACAGTAACGTGGGTGAGGTTTTTATAAAATGGAAAGCGTGTAATCTCGCGTCTTGATTCGCCGAAGATAAGTTCGGCAGTAGAAAAGCCAAACTTTTTGAAAGCGCCGCAACCGTGCCACACTTGAGTAACTATGGTTTCAGGACGCATTTTTACGCAACTAACAACGTTTGAAGCGTCGTTAATAAAAACATATTTAGCGGTGGCAATATCTGCCATCATATCTTCGCAACGCTTGATGTATTCTTTTAAAGGAACAAAGGTGTTTCTTAAAAAGTGCGAGTGAATTTCGTAGTTGTATTTTGTAATAAGTTCGTCGTATAAAAGTTTAAAACTGTTTGTTATTTCGCCCATACGAACCTCAATAAAAACAATTTTATTAGGGTCAACGGGTTTCTTGGCATTTTTATAGTATGCGCGGGGGCATTTTATGCGTAGGGTAAGTATTTTTACAATTCTGCCCTGAATTTTCTTGTACGCTCTATAAAGGAAGAAAAGGTGCAGTCTTTTTAAAACTGCTACTACTGCGTCTTTCATTGCTCTTCTGCCTCCATAAATGCCTGGTATTTGTCCAGTATCTCATTAGCCTCGCCAATGCCCATAATCTTGCCGTCGTGCATCCACATAACGTTTTCGCAAAGATTTCTAAGTGTTGCAATGTTATGCGAAACGATAACAACTGTACGGGTCTTGTCTTCGATAAGGCTCTTCATTTTTTCGTAACTTTTTTTCTTAAAGTTTTGGTCGCCAACGCTTAAAACCTCGTCTATCAACATAATATCGGTTTCTAGCATAGCAGTTATAGAGAACGCTAGTTTAGAGTGCATACCGCTTGAATAGGTACGCACAGGCATATCTATAAACTTGCCGAGACCTGAAAATTCAATAATATCGTCAATTTTTTGGTGTATTTCTTTTTCGCTAAAACCTAAAAGAAGACCTGAAAGTATTATATTTTCTCTGCCCGAAAGTTCAGACTGAAAACCAACGCCGATAGCAAGCAAAGAAACCGAATTACCAAAGGTTTCGATACTACCCTCGTCGGGCGAGAAGATACCCGCCAACGCTTTAAGGGTGGTGGATTTACCACTGCCGTTTTTACCTATAATACCAAGAATTTGACCTTTTGGTACTTCAAAAGAAATACCATTAACTGCAACAAAATCGTCTTTTTTGGTCTTATTGAATTTAAGTAGGCTGCTTCTTAGAGAGTACGACACAAGGTTTTTATATCGTATTGTAAGGTCAGTAACCTTTATTGCCAGATTATCCATTAAATCACCTTTACGTAACTGTTTTCGTTTTTATAAATTGTTCTAATGCCAATAGCGCTTAAACCGATGCCTAAAAGGAACCAAATTACAAGCACCGGTAGGTTAACGCCTTCGCTATAAATCAGACAAGAACGAAGACTGCTGGCAATAAATGCCAGAGGGTTGCATTTGCCAAGCAATTCTGCAAGAGGTCTTGACAAAGGCCCAATTTTGCTTTCTATCGAATAGAAAACACCGGTCATATAAAAAACTAGTTTTAGAACAATGTTAATAATGTTCGAGAGGTCTAAAATGTAAACGCCGAAATGCAAGAGTATACACATAAAGCCAAAGGTAACGAGTATAAGGGTTGCAATAAGCGGTATTACGTAAAGTATGTTAAGGGTAATGGGAACGCGATACACAATCATAAGTAAAACAACAATTCCAAACGATATTAAGGTTTTAAACCCATAAACCATCAGTTTTGATTCTGCCAAAATAAACTTCGGCAAAAATACCTTAGAAACAATACTTTTTCTGTTTTTAACTAGTTTTACACTGGCTTGTACGCTCTTGTTAAAGAAATCCCACACCGTTAAACCAATGTAAACGAAAATTGGAAAAAATTTCTCGTTAGACCCAAAAACAAAGCCGAAAATAAATGTGTAGATAAGCATAAAGCACATAGGCTCTAAAATCCACCAAATCCAGTTAAGGTAGGAACTAGCAACCTCGGCTTTAAGTTCACTTCTTGCCGAGTATAGCGCATAGCCCCAATATTTTTTAAAATCTTTAAAAAACCTAGCCATAAAATCTCCTTACAACTATTCGGCATCCCAAATCATAATGGTTTTGCCAATAAGTTTGTGAATATCTTTTTCAAACGCGGCGGCCATATCCTTAATGGTCTTAACACGGATTTGTTCGCCCACAATGTTTTCAAGGTAAGAAACAACCTCGGGTTTGTCTTCGTAAAGTTTTACAAGATTTGCAAAATCTTCTCTACCGCTTCGGCTGCTACCGAAAACCCTAAGACCTTTTTCAAGAATCATACGGGTATTAAGTGGCGCCAATTCTTCGGTAACGCCAAGAATAGATATTGTACCCTCGGGCTTAATGTAGTCGATAATTTGGTTAATCGCTCTCGGCGCCGGCGAACCGCCAACACATTCGAACGCGTGGTCAACCGTAAAGCCGTCGGGAATATCGTTAACCTTATAGGTTTCATCAACAAAGGTAAAGTCGTTAAGTTTGGATTCGTTTATACCAAAAACAACCACTTTACATTCGGGAAAACGCTTTTTGAAAAGCAGCGCGGTAACGAAACCTAAGTTGCCATCTCCCCAAATTCCTATGGTGTCGCGTGCAGAATGCGCGATTTCATTAAAACGCGAAATTGCGTGGTAACTAACACTAACGATTTCGGTAAATGCGGCAACTGCAGGGTTAATACCCTCGGGAAGAGCCACAAGCCTGTCGGGAACGGTTTGGACATATTCCTGCATAAATCCGTCTTCGCTACTGCCTCTAAACTTACTGCTGCGAAGATAGTTTTCTGCAATATTAGGATTAGATTCTATTGGTAAGTTAGGTACCATAACAACCATCTGACCGATTTTGAACGTGCCTGTTGGGTCGTAAACCACCTTGCCGATACCTTCGTGAATTAAGCACATAGGTAATTTTTGGCGAAGCACTTCTTCGGGGCGGTTGCCTTGGTAATACCTTTGGTCTGCATTACAGATTGAAAGGTGTGTTGGACGAACTATAACGTGTTCTGTATCAAAAGAAATATCTTCATAGCATATTTCAAATTGACGCGGTCTTTTTAATTGAAATTTTGCGTTAAGCATTTATTTTTCTCCTTTTATTTTGGGAGTAGATTATTTTTTCTCTGCAAGTAAGGCTTCGGCAACTTTAAGGTCGTAAGGGTAGGTGATTTTCATATTGCTTGTCTCGCCCTCTACCAAATAAACCTTTTCGCCTTTTAAAACTAAAATTTTGCAAGCGTCGGTAAGGATTTTCTTTTCCTCGTCAGAAAGGCCTAGGTACATATCTTTTAACATTTTAGCCTTGAAAGACTGAGGTGTTTGACCTTGATACATCTGGCTTCTGTCAGGAATTTCGGTAATTACTTCATTATCAGCACTTCTAACGATTGTATCGGTTGCGGGGATAACTGTATCACAAGCGCCGTATTTTTTTGCAAACTTAACGTTATCGGCGATAATTCTGTGGCTAACGAATGGGCGCACAGAGTCGTGTGTAACGATTATGGTATCGTCGTTAAGGTCGTAATTAGTTTCAATAAAGTTGATGGCATTCATAATAGTACCGTTGCGGTCTGCGCCACCCTCAATAACGAAAATATTATTCACGGTAGGTATATATTTTTTAACAAGGTCTTTTGTGTGGTTAACCCACTGCTTTGGAGTTAAAACAATAATAGCCTCCATATCCTCGTTAAGAATAAACTTTTCAATAGTGTGTATAATTATGGGTTTGCCACTAATATTTAGGTATTGTTTTGGCTTTTCAACGTTACCCATTCTGGTGCCGATACCACCGGCAAGGATTGCGGCAAAAACGTTTTTCTTATGCATTTTAATTACCTCCGCTAAATGTAGCTTATTTTAGTATTTACTGTTAGTGTAGGAATATTTACCCACACACTACCATTATAACACTAATAATACAGTAATGCAACAATATTATTATATGTATATATATTGGCATTACTGTTTTTTGTTGGTTTTAGAATAGGCGTCAAGTATTTCTTTTGCAGTTTTAAATATACTTTCGCTTTCTTCACTAGTTGCGGTTTTTAAAGTTTTAAGGGTAGGTAGCCCCCAAATATCAAAGTATTTTGGACCAAGCCATTCGTGATAACCGGTGGCGCTAAAACATCCTTTTAGTATATTTAAAGCGGCTACTTGCCGTTTCATAAAAATAATTTTCATAGGATGCTTTATAAGCGCAAATATTAACTTTGGATAGTGCGCAGTTATGTTTGTAAAGGTTATACCGGGGTGGGCAACCGATAGGGTAGCCTTGTCGGTACTTTTAAATAATTCATACAAAGAAAACATAAGGTAACGCTTGGCATTACCATAAACAAGACTGGCCTTTTTTATATCTTTAAAATCGGGATTTTCAGGGTTAGATTTAGAGTAATTGTGGGCAATACTGCCAACGGCTATAACCCTGCCTCCACGCTCTTTTAAATTTGGCAAAAGTCGGTTTACAATGTAGTAGGGCGATAAGAAATTTATGGTAAAAACGTTGTCGAAACCGCTAGCGGTAATTTTTCGCGGTATACTGTATGCGCCTGCGTTAAGAATCAGTATGTCTAGGGGCAATTCTTCTAATTTATCGCACGCGGAAAAAACCGAATTTTCGTTCTCTAAATCTATTAGTAGTGGCGAAATTTCTGCGCTAGGGTATTTCTTTATTAACTTATTTTTTAAAGCAGTTTGTTTTTGTGGGTTTCGGTCTAAAAGTACTAGTCTTGCCCCAAGGTACAAAGAAAAGTCGCAAAGCCACTCGCCAATACCGCCCGTAGAGCCTGTAATAGCAACCGTTTTACCCTCTAAAGAGCCACAATTTTTATCAATCCATTTGTAAGTATTCATACCCTAAATTTTACCACTATCAGTAACGCTTGTCAAATAAAATAAAGCCCGCATAGTTGCGAACTTTTGTGCAGTTATAATGTCATATCCAGATAAATGATCTTCTTGTGTTTCTTTTCTGCAATTTCTGCGATTTTTGCGGTGTTACTGCAGGTGTGTTTCATATAAATAACCACAAATTGCGACTGTTCAATCATCCATTGATTGCGCCTTATAATCGCAAAGCGTTTTGGCACGGATTCTAAACCTTCGGGATATACTGTAAATGTTAAATCAGCATCTTGGTTTGTGGGTAGATAAGCAAGGCAAACAGTAATTTTTATATGCGGATAAGTGTCGTAAAGTTCGGTAAGAATAGCCTTTGTAATTCTGTCGAAATTACCATTATTCCCAATAAGAAAAGTGTCAACTTTCTCGTTTTCTATAAGGTTAATAATGGCATCATATACAAGCGGTTTAATGCTATTTGATGCGTCGCTATTCCCAAATAAACTGCAAACCATCACAAAAACTCCTTAACATATTTAACCCGAATAAGGGTAAGTGTATTATAAAACAAATTAGTTTTATTTGTCAACCCGTATACGGGTAACAACTAACGCTTTTGGTTTTATCATAATAATAACCCAATTATGGGTAATATTATGAGGGGTTGTAAAAATGGAGTATTGGGATTTGTATGTAAAACGCATTCGTCAACTTTGCAATAGCAGAAAAATATCAATCAATAAACTAGCTAATATGAGTGATGTTAAGCAATCTACTCTTGATAATATTGTTAGAGGTGAAACCAAAAATCCAAGAGTGAAAACCTTGCACAAGATTGCAATCGCTTTCAATATGACTTTATCTGAATTTTTAAATTTCGATGAACTTAATAATTATTCTTTTGATGATAATGATGAATAATTGGAATTATTCTATTGATTGGAAGAGGTTGTATGATAGTTTTTAATAGACTTTGGGAAACGATGGCTCAAAAGGGTTTTAGTACCTATATGCTACGTGAAAATTGTGGTATTGATAGCAAAACTGTGCGTCGATTAAAACGAAACGATAATATAGAAACAAAAACATTAGATAAATTTTGCAAAGCCTTAGATTGCAAGCTAGAAGATATAGCCGAATATATAAATGAGTAAAAAGATAAGTGCCTACAACATAAAAGTTGTAAGCACTTTTTTACATTTCTTTTCTGCCCTCGAGGGCTTTTTGTAGGGTTACCGAATCGGTGTACTCAAGACTACCGTTTACGGGAATGCCGTAGGCAAGTCTTGTAACGGTTACGCCAAGCGGTTTAATAAGACGCGACAGATAACTTGCGGTGGTTTCACCCTCAACAGAAGGGTTGGTTGCCATAATAATTTCCTTAACCTTGTTGTCCGAAAGTCTTGCCATCAATTCTTTTATTTTCAACTGCTCGGGACCTATATTATCAATAGGCGAAAGAACGCCGTGCAGTACGTGGTAAAGACCTTTGTAATCGCGAGTTTTTTCTAACTTTATAACGTCGCGCGGGTCCTCAACAACGCAGATAATAGAGCCGTCTCTTCCGCTATCGCTACACACGGGGCAAAGTTCTTTGTCGGTTAAATTTTGGCAAACGGGGCAGTAATGCAAATCAGCGCGCGCAGACTTAATAGAGTCGATAAACTCTAAAGCCTCTTTATCGCTCATAGAAAGGGCGTAAAAGGCAAGTCTTGCCGCCGATTTTCTGCCAACACCGGGTAGCCTTGCAAAAGCATCGGTAAGGCGCGAAAGTGGTGGTAAATCGTAACTAGCCATTAAAACATACCTGGCATACCGGGGATATTAAGTCCTGCGGTAATACTGCCCATTTCGCTTTCTGCGGTTTTGGTAGCGTTGGAAATTGCCTCGTTAACTGCAACGGTAACAAGGTCTTCAAGCATTTCAATATCATCGGGGTCAACAGCATCTGGGCTAATTTTAATAGACTTAATTTCGTGTTTGCCATTTACTGTAACCTCAATCATACCGCCGCCCGAAGTGGCAGTAAATTCTCTCTCGTCAAGGTCGGCTTGTAAAGCTGCCATATCTGCTTGCATCTGTTGTGCCTTTTGTAGCATAGCGTTCATATTGCCGCCGCCTTTTTGCATACCTGGTACTCTTGCTTTCATATCAATTACTCCTTAAAGATTATTTAATTTATTCATAAAACTGAACATAGGGTCGGTGTCGTCAACCTGTTTTTCTTTTTCCATAACGGGTGTGTAAGCCTTGCCAAAAACATTTATTAGCGCTTGGCACAGACCCTTATAGTTAAGGTTGTCGCGTTTTTCAATTATTGCACGAAGTTGGCGCGATTGTGAGTGAATAATAAGTTTATCATCTTGGAAAGATGCGCTTGTTCCGTTTAAAAGCCCGCGCAAAAGGGGTGCGGTTTTAAAGCATTCCGAAATAACATCGTTCCAGTTAGTGCAGGGGATAACACCCTTTTTTGTATCGTAGGGCACCTTTTCCTCATTTATTGCCGCCCTTGGTGTTTCTTGCGGTTTTGGTACTTCCTGGGCCTTTGTAGGTGTTGGGGTAGGCGCTATTGTTTCCTTTTTTGGTGCGGGTGGTTGGGCTTTAGTTGTAGGTGCTACCGGTGTAGAAACTGTTACGCCCGAGGCAAGTTTCCCCTCTATCGCCGCAATTCTTGCCATAACCGCATCCAAAGAGTAGTCCAGACCCGGTGTAGCAAGTTTTATAATTGCCATTTCCAAAATACTACGTCTGTTACCGCTGGTCATAAGTGTTAGCGCATCGTTAAAAGCAGAAAGGTATCTCAACGCGCCCTCTATACCGATTATTTTCGAAAATTCTTGGTAGCGCTTCGCCGTTTCGCCGACACTTGCGGTGGCTTTTTCGGGGTCAATACCCGAGCAAATAAGGGTTATATTGCGGTAAAAACTGCATAGTTCACTGCAAAGGCGTTGCATATCTACGCTGTCGCGGTGCAAAGTTTCTATGGTTTCCAATGCACCTGCGGCGTCCATATCCTTAATTTTGGTTGCAAGTTCAAAAAGATATTCGGTAGACGCTCTACCGCAAATAGAGTTAACAACCTGCTCTGTGATTTCTTGTTCACTGTTAGCGCAAAGGTCTAAAAGAGATAAAGCGTCGCGCATACCACCATCTGCCAAAGCGGCTATAAGTGAGGCGGCATCGTCGGTGATTTTTAGGTTTTCTTTTTCGCAAACGTACTTAACGCGGTCGGCTATAACTTTCGGTTCGATTCTATGGAAATCAAATCTCTGACAACGCGAAAGAATAGTTGGTAAAATCGCGTTAATTTCGGTAGTTGCAAGTATAAAAACCGCGTGTGCCGGTGGCTCTTCCAAGGTCTTTAAAAGGGCGTTAGAAGCAGCGGTAGAAAGCATGTGCACCTCGTCTATAATATAAACCTTGTACTTGGCTTTAACAGGGGCAAATGCTATACGCTCGCGCAGTTCTCTTATATAGTCAACACCGTTGTTAGAAGCGGCGTCAATTTCCATAACGTCGGGCAAAGAATCCTTTAAAATGGCGGCGCAGTTTTCACATTCGCCACAAGGGTTGCCGCCGTTTTGGTTAAGGCAGTTTATAGCGCGTGCCAAAATTTTAGCACAGGTAGTTTTACCCGTACCCCTAGAGCCTGTAAACAAATAAGCATGCGAAACATTACCCTTCTCTACCTGACGGCGAAGGGTGGTTGTAACGTGCTCTTGCCCAACAACGTCCGAAAACTCTAATGGGCGGTACTTTCTATAAAGCGCCTTATACATCTTGCTACCTCCAAAATGGCTTTAAGCCCTCATTTAAAAAGCGTGCTCTTAAGTGTACAAACGAACAGATTTACTGCGGCGCACAGAAAAATCCACTTAATGCTGCTCGGTTCCCCGCCTGACATGGTTCGTGGCATTCTGTCGCACAGGACCCGCCCGTTTGCACGCTTAAAAGTACGCCTGCTAAAGTATTATACTATATTTAACTTAAAAACACAAGGGGATTTATGAGTAATTTTGCTAATTTATTTGCGGTTTACATTAAACGTTCAGTGCGGTATACTAATAGTGTATTATATGTTTGATTTTACCAAATCGTATAGGAGGAGTATATATGTCAAACGAGCCCAATGTAATTACGCTTGATTTAAACGGATGTAAGCATTTAAATGAAATGCATGAGCGCATAAAAACAGCATTTGACTTCCCAGAATGGTACGGCAAAAACTGGTCTGCGTTTTGGGACCTTTTAAGCGAGCCAAGAGAGTACACATTGGTAGAAATAAAAGGGATTTCGGCATTACCCAAAGACCTAAAAGAAAGTGGAGAAATGCTTATAAAACTTATAGACGAAAACAAAAAAGAATGGGATGAATATATGAAAAACGACGGTAAATTTGACCGTAGGTTTGAATATACTATCACTTATTAAGAGTTACCAAAAAAGGCACCCAGCAGGGTGCCTTTTAGCGTTATTCTATACGTTCCCACACATTTTCTGCAGTTTGTTTAATATAAAGAGTACCAACATCTCCCGACTACATAATGATATATTTTGATGTCGAAATTAAAATATATAGTCGGTTATACAGTCATACCAATGAACATAAACCTCTCCATTGATGATAATTTGTTCGTTGTTTGGAAGTTGCTCACTCCACTTGCGTTTATAACGCTTTATTGCCCAATCATCACGATTAAATCTGCGCCAAAGAATCGTTCTTCCGTTCTTATCAATATACTGTTCTATTGCGATAGCATTATCAAAATGTCCCAAATCCATTACACAAACAGTATCAAAACTTTTTGCACCAATTTCAACTTTGTAACAACCGACAATGTCTATTGCTTCGGCATCAATCGACTTGGTGATTTCATTTCCCAGGCGGCTTATGATACCTTTCGATTTCAGTTTGGTTTCATTTCCGCAATTGTCTTCACCAAAGCCCCAACTGTTCATAAATATCTCGCCATCAAGAAATGTTATAGTTTTTTTAACATCTTTTTCTTTATGAGTTTCCGATAAATATCGGCAATGCGTGTCTGTTAATTGAGCAATAAATTGTCTTTCATTTATACGATTGTTTTTTATGTCGTGTTGAATGCTCGTTATTTCAACACCTTCAATACCGTGAACTTCCGCTTTGCCGATTACACTCACCTCGGAATACTCGTCGCACTTTTTCGTTTCGAAATCATACAAACCCCAAGTTGTTTTTTCTTCGAGTTTTGGTATAATGCTCAAACCTTGAAGTTCTTCGCATTTTACCGAAAAAGGCGGTTTTGATAATGGTATAATTTTATAATTGGGTAATCTATCTGGCAGTTTGCTCATAATATCACTAACCTTTCTAATATAAGTGTTCGAGGGATATATCCTTTTGAAGTTCTGCTTAGCAGTATATAAACGACTCTTGACCGTTCCAATAGGAATATCCAACCTTTTGGCAATTTCATTTTGAGGCAATTCTTTCCAATATGAAAGATACAGAATTTGTTTATCTTTATCACTAAGTGCCTCTAACACATCACCGACTGTGTCATTTTCAACATAACCAAAGCGACTTTGAAAAAGTTGAGATTCGGTTAGTTCCTCTATGGGTATTTCTAAATCTCTAGATTTTTTCCTAAAATAATCATTGCATTTATGCCGTGCAATACCTATTATCCACGCTTTGAAAGATGTTTCTGCTTTGAGCTGTCCAAAATTCTTAAATGCGGTTAAAAGCACATCTTGCAAAATGTCCTCCGCGTCCGTAATATTAGAAATTCTAAACTTAACAAACCGTTCAACAGCCAATTGATTATCACACAGCAACTTTTCAAATATAGACAATGCCTCACCTCCTATATCTTTTTAAAACCGGTTTCACTTATATAGTCGAAAAAACATCTTAAAAGGTTCGTTTACGGTAAATTTTGTAGCATAAGCATAGCACAAGCGGGGAGTTTTTTCAATTAGGGATGTAAAATACATTTTAAAAATAGGGGTTGCAAAATGGAAAAAGGTGTGGTATAATCCACATTGTAAGATATTGTTTTAAAGGAGAGTGGGTGCTGCCCACTCTCTTAGTTTTGTAGGGACACTGCAAAACGCAACTTTGAAAAGGAGATGTATTTGTTGGCAGGAAGCAAGACAACGCAAATCGTAACTGAAATTGTGCGCCCCGTTATTGAAGATTTGGGGCTACGGCTTTGGGACGTCCGCTTTTTAAAAGAGGGTGCATCGTGGTATTTGAGGGTGTTTATTGATAGCGACAATGGTATCGACATTAACAACTGTACCGACGTTTCACACGCGATAGACCCGCTTATAGACGAGGCAGACCCCATCAAAGTTCCGTATTATTTAGAGGTTTGCTCGCCCGGTATTAACCGCGAACTTAAAACCGACGTGCATTTTGAGGTGTGTCAGGGTAAACCCGTTTTAGTGCATACCGTTCGTGAAGAAAACGGTTGCCGCGATTTTAAAGGTACACTTCTTTCACGCTCGCGTGAAGAGGTTATCATAAACACCGAAAACGGTGAAATAAAAATACAGAGGTCAAACATCGGCAAAGTAACTTTGGACGATGAAAAAATTATATTGGAGGAAAATGAAAAATGAGTGGCGAAATAATCAGTGCAATCAAATTTATGGCAGAGGAAAAGGGCATAGAGCCACAACTTCTTGCCGAAACTATTGCTAATGCAATTGTTACCTCTTGCAAAAAGGCATACGGCGGTAATGAAATTACCCACCAAGAAACCGATATGGAAAAAGGACTGTTCCGTATCTACATTGTTAAAAACGTTGTAGAGGAAATCGAGAACGACTATACCGATATCCTTTTAGACGATGCTAAAAAGTACAACAAAAAAGCAGAGGTTGGCTCGGTTGTAGAAATCGACCTTGACACCAAAAAATTTGGTAGAATTATTGCTCAGTCTGCAAAGAACGTTATCCATCAGGGTATCCGCGAGGCAGAGCATGGAAAGGTTTTAGAGGAGTTCCGTAGCAAAAACAAAGAAATTGTTACAGCACAGGTACACCGCATTGACCCTAAAACCGGTAATGCGACCATTACAATCAACGGTAGCGAGGCGGTTTTACCTAAGTCAGAGCAGATTCCTGACGAGGTGCTTCGCGATGGCGATTTAATCAAGGTTTATATCGTAGACGTTCGTTCTACCGAAAAAGGCCCAAAGGTTATGATTTCCCGTACACACCCAGGCCTTGTTACAAGACTTTTTGAAAACGAAGTACCCGAACTTTTCGACGGTACTATCGAAATTAAGGCAGTTTCGCGTCAAGCAGGCTCGCGTACTAAAATGGCGGTTTACAGCGCAAACGAAGAAATTGATGCTATCGGCGCTTGTATCGGTCAACGCGGTATGCGTATCAATAGTATTGTTGAAGAACTTGGCGGCGAAAAAATCGACCTTATCAAATATTCAGAAGACCCCGTTGCTTTCGTTTCCGAAGCACTTTCTCCGGCAAAGGTTGTATCGGTTGAGATTTTAAGTGAAGAAGAAAAATCTTGCCGCGCCACCGTGCCCGATTCGCAGTTATCACTTGCAATCGGTAATAAGGGTCAGAACGTTCGCCTTGCTGCAAAGTTAACAGGTTGGAAGATAGATATCCGTCCTGAAAGCGGCTTCTTTGGCGAAGATGAGGAAGACTAATAAATACCTCTCGAAAGAAGGTTAAACCATGCAAAAGAAAATACCAATGCGTCAGTGTTGCGGTTGTCTTACAATGAAGCCTAAACGCGAACTCATAAGGGTTGTGCGCTCGCCCGAGGGCGAAGTTTCACTTGATTTTGTGGGTAAAGCGTCGGGTAGAGGTGCTTATCTTTGCAATAGCGAAGAATGTTTAAAAAAGGCACGTAAAACAGGCAAGATTGCAAGAGCATTAGAGGTTAACATTCCCGACGAGGTTTATGCTCAAATGGAAAGTAGGCTCTCAAATGAGGGATAAATTTTTAAACCTTTTAGGTATATGCAGAAAGGCGGGCAAACTAACCCTTGGCGCTACCAAGACTTATGAACTGATAAAAAGCGGCAAGGCAGAAATAGTTTTCGTAGCCGGCGACCTTTCAGAGAAAACCGAAAAAGAGCTTAAATTTACCGCAAAAAATTACAATGTGGCTGTGGTAAGAACAGATTATAGTATCGAAACTTTAAGTGCCGCTATCGGCGCGCCTGCAGGTGTGCTTTCGGTTAGCGACCAAGGTTTTGCCACGGCATTAAAAAATAAATTAAATGGAGGAAGCACTCAATGACGATAAAATACCGCGTCCACGAGGTCGCAAAAGATTTTGAAGTTTCCAGTAAAGAAGTTTTAGATATTCTTGCCGCCCACTGCGAAGGCGAAAAGAAGAGTATGACTGCGCTTGAAGAAAATGAATTGGATGTTGTTTTTGATATCCTTACTGCAAAGCACAGCGTTAAAAATCTAAAAGAATATTTAGAGGATGGTAAGGCACAAAGGGCTGCTAAAAAGGCAGAAGAACCCGAAGAGCCAAAGGCGGATAATGCCGCAGATTCAAGACGCGCAGAGCAAGAGAGAATTTTGGCATTATTACAACAAGCAAAAGCGGCAGAAGAGGCAGAGAAAAAGGCAAAAGCAGAGCCTAAAAAAGAAACTGCAAAGACTGCCGAGAAAAAAGCACCTGCAAAGGTTTCTGAAAAGTCTGCAGAGAAAAAGGCAGAACCTAAAAAAGCAGAATCCAAAAAAGCCGAGCCTAAAAAGGAAGAGCCCAAAAAGGCGGCAGAGCCTAATTTGCATCCTTTCCAGGCAAAAGAGAAAAAAGAGCCTGGCGTACAGCCAAACCGCGGCCCTGCACAAGTTCGCAGAATTGATACCCGTACAGTAAACGTTAATATTGATAAATATAACGAAAAGTACGAGAATATTGCCCCTGCACATTCTTTCAAAGACAATATGCAGCGCAAACAAAAAATCAAA
>JAZOQV010000039.1:0-9885 GCA_045656265.1 Acutalibacteraceae bacterium
TTTTCCATTCTGCCAAAACCACACTCGAAACCTTCTAGTGCAGTTTTAATTGTAGCAAAATCAAGCCCCATAGCATAACCAACCGATGCTGCCGCAGTAGCGTTATAAATGTTATATCCGCCCGGTAGGTTTATTTTAACATTTTGGGATTGACCGCCAATATTAAGTGAAACTGTGGTAGAATCAACGTCGCTTTCTATGATTTTGTCAACAAAAACGGTAGTATCAGGACGGGCATAACCGCAGTTTTTACAAGCGTATTTTCCAAGATGCCCATAGGTAATATAATCGTAACTATATTCTGTGCCGCATTTTATGCAGTAGGGTGCGTCCGAAACCTCTTTAACCCTGTCTTTGTAAATAGGGCAGTTAAGACCATAAAAAATTATGTTGTTAGGAATGCGGTCTTTTAGCGAGGTTGAAAGAGAACAGTCTGCATTAAGGCAAACGGTAGCGTCGGGAATGTTTTTAATACCCTCGTAAATGCCTGTAATGGTGTGAGTAATTTCGCCGTATCTGTCAAGTTGGTCGCGGAAAACGTTAGATACAACTACATAGTGGATTTCGGCATACTTGCTAACGTTTTTGAAAGCCAATTCGTCGCATTCGATTAAAGCATAAGGATATTTACATCCTCCAAAAATGGTGCTGTTATAAATAAATTCTGCGGCAATACCCGTATCCATATTAGCGCCCGATTTATTTGTGAAATAAGGCTTGCCACTTTCTATTAAGCACTGCTCAATCATTCGGGTAATTGTGGTTTTACCGTTAGTGCCGGTTACTAAAATAACCGTAACCCCATTAGAGAGTCTACCAATTATAGATGGGCAAAGTTTAAGCGCAATTGTGCCCGGCAGGTTAGTGCCGCCTCTACCTAAGCATCTTAAAGCAAAACGGATAAGACGAATTAAAATTATAATAAAACTAGTCCAAATCTTCACGAGTATCTTCCTTTTTGTTACAAAACTTTTCTTTAAAAACTTCTATAATTTTTGGTAAGTAAGGATAAATTACAGAGGCTAAAAGCAAAAGCCCTGCAACAACAATTAAAATAACAATCCAAGCGTTAAGCGGTTGCTCACCGGTTGGCACATTATAAGTGTTCATATAAATTCTGCCTTTCAAACATAATCTTTGTATATTTTATCATAATTATTTTAACTAGTCAATAAAACAAGCACACACAACCTGTGTTGCGTGTGCTAAGGATTATATATTTATTGTGTTGTCAGGTTTTAAAAGTTCGAAATCGCTTTTATTGTGGCTTACAAGAATAACCGTTTTATCTTTTAGGTAGGGAAGCATATTTTCTGCAAGTCGTTGCTTTAACTTTGCATTTAAGGCAGAAAATGGCTCGTCTAAAAGAATAATGTCGGCATCGTTTGAAAGTGCGCGTGCTAAAGAAACCCTAGTTTTCATTCCGCCCGAAAGTTCGCTCGGTTTTTTATCTTTGAAATCTAAAATCTGCATATCTTCCAAAAGTTTTTCTAAATCAACATTTTTTGAAAGGGTTATAGATACGTTATCCTTAGCGCTAAGGGTGGGGAACAGCCTATAATCTTGAAAAGCGAAAGCTATTCGTTTGCCTTTTGTACCATCTATCGAACCTTCGTATTTTTGAAGACCCGCAATAGCGCGCAAAAGAGTGGTCTTACCGCTTCCGGAAGCACCTGTTAGCGCTGTAATGCCTTTTGGTATTTCGGCGCTAAACTTGTCAATAACAGTAACGCCGTTAAAGGCAACCGATACATTTTCCAGCTTAATCATTGTTAGTGCCCCTTTCCAAAAGTTTCCCAAAAATCAAATCAAAAAGAAGGCTTAAAACAATTACAACAAAGGTCCAAGCAAAAACGTTTTCGGTTTCTAAATAAACTTTTCCATTATAAATTTCACTGCCGATTGCAACTTTTGGTTGGCATAAAATTTCTGCCGCTATACCTGCTTTAAAACTAAGTCCAAGCGAGGTAGAAAAAGCCGCTAAAAAGTAACTTTTAAGTGTTGGCAAGTAAAGTGCGCGAAATCGTGTGAACCCTTTGATGTTGTAAAGGTTTGCAACATCTTTTAAACCAACATCAACTGCGCGAAATCCCTCGTACACGTTGGATGCCACAAGCGGTACTACGATAAGTATGCTAGTAAAAGAGGGTATAGCGTTGTTTGGCAACCAAAAGAATAGCAGTATTATAAACGAGGCAACGGGGGTTGCCTTTATTAGTACAAGCAACGGGTCTAGCAGATACTTTGTTGTTTTGTTTATATGGGATAATGCGCCAAATCCTGCACCAATAACGCTACCTATTAAAAAGCCAATTATTATTCTTATGCAAGAAAGTAGGGTTATTAACCAAAAACTCTGCTCGCTTGCTATTTCTATAAGCCGTATAAAGACCGCCGATGGTGTGGGCAGAACTGTGGCATTATCAATAAGTAACGCCACACCATGCCATACCGCTATAAGAAATATTATAGCGGCGGCCTTTTTTATAAATTCTTTTATTTTATTTACCGATGTAGTAGAAGCTGTCATCAGGTAATTTTCCTCCAACAGATTTAATGTTGTAATCGAATAAAACCTTTAAGAATGGGCTAAGTGCATTTTTCATTTCTTCGCCCTTGATAAGTGTAATGTTGCAGTTAGGAATAGCGTTTTTAGCAACTGCGGCTTTTGGTACAATTCCATACTGCTCAACTACTGCCGAAGCCTCTTCGGTTTTTTCGTTTACATATTTAACGCTTGCATCGTATTCTTTAATAAAGTTAGCGTAAGCATCTTTGTTGTTATCCAAAAACTCTTTTTTAGCAATAATGCAACCTTGAACAACCTGGCTTCCGTCAGATGCAACCTTATTCCATTCTTCAGTCATATTAAGAACTCTTTTAGCGTTCTGGTTTTGCATAAGAGTTGTGGTGGCATTTGGTTCAGGCAAAAGTGCAATTTCTGCCTTGCCTGCCGCCATTAAAGATACAAGTTCTGCATGTTCTGCAATAAATTCGATGGTAACATCTTTGTCGGGGTCGATGTTGTTCTTGCTTAAAACATAGCGCAAGATATATTCAGGGGTAGAACCTTGACCTGTGGCATAAATCTTTTTACCGCGAAGGTCCTCAATTTTGCTAATTGCACCTGTGGTGTCTAACATATATAGAACGCCAAGTGTGTTAATACCGCAAACAACATATTTACCCTCGGTTTTGTTGTAAAGTGTAGCGGCTAGGTTTACAGGCACGGCTGCAATATCAACCTCGCCTTTAATAACTGCGGCGGCAATATCTTCGGGGGCAGATGCTATGTTTATGGTGTAATCGTTTAGTGCATCGCCTTTATCGTTATCTGCCATAAGTTTAACCATACCAATACCGGTAGGACCTTTTAAGCAGTTAACCGTAACCTTTGCTTTCTCAATTACTACCTTGCTTGGAGTGCTTGATACATCGTCGGGTTTCGCGGTGCCGCAAGCAGTACCGATAACTGCAATTGCTAATGTTAAAACAACTGCTAATACTCTTTTAATCATTTTCATTTTTTGTACCTTCCTTTTATATAATGTTTTTTAATTTATTCGCGTTAAGTATGGTAACCTGTCTGCTTTGGCGCTTTATAATGCCTTCTTGTTCTAAAAAATCAAGCGAGCGGTAAAGCGAGGCGCGACCAATATCTAAAGCAAGCGCTAAGCGAGAAAGACTAATGTTTATCAAAAGTTCACTGCCCATAGCGTTACTTAAAATATATTTGGCTACCTTTTTAAGCGAATTGTCTGCCGTAAATGAATCAATTTTTCGGTTAAGCAGATGGATTTTCCCTGACAGAAAGTTAATATAGTTAATTGCAAACTGCGGGCATTCTGCTATCAGAAATTCTGCGGCGGCACGACTAATGTAAAGTGCGTTGCCAGATGTTTTTGCGGTAATCACTGTTGGATATTCTTCACAGCAAAAGAGTGAAGCGGCACCGAAGCAATCGCCCTCTTTGTATCTGTTTAGCAAGGTGTTGCCGTTATAACATTCAGCAGACCCTGAAAGCAAAATACAAAGCCCGTAACCATTCTTTGAAGGGAATATTGCATCACCTTTTTTAAAATCTGATAACTTTATCTGCGGATGATTTAATAGAGCATCGATATGTTTCAGTTCTATTCCACAAAAAAGTGCAGAGCCCCTAACTATTTCTTTCTGTTTTTTATCCATAAGCACCTCGAAACTGTATCATTTGGTACAGTTATTATATTATATTGTTAAATGTTTGTCAATATGCTTTATAACAATTTTTAAAAAATACACAATAAATTTATAGATTTACCACAGTTAAAATGTGTATATTACTGAAAATCAAAAAAATAGTAAAAATCGTGTAACTTTTGTTGACAGAATATTTATTAAGTGATATAATGTAGTCAATCTTTAAGCACGATACAGAGATGTCGGCAAGGTTGGTATATAAATGGTAGGAATGCAAGTCTTTGCGTTCCCATGTTTTTGTGTGCTAAGCCTTGCGAATTAAGCAAGGTTTATTTTATTTTTAAGGGGGAGAAAACAATGGCAAAAATCATTAGTGGCACAAAATTAAGTGTCGGTTTCTCCAATACTGTTAACGATATAATTAACACTAAGGCTGAATTGTCCCAATACAGTTCAGATAAATATACTATTTTTCCCGGTTTTTGCGATGTGCACGTGCATTTTCGCGAACCGGGTTTTTCTTATAAAGAGACTGTTTTTACGGGCAGTAGCGCGGCGGCAGCGGGCGGATATACCGCGGTATGCACAATGCCAAACCTAAACCCCGTGCCCGATTCTGTAAAAAACCTAAAAGCGCAAACCGATATAATTGATAAAACTGCAAAAATAGCGGTTTACCCATACGGCGCTATTACTGTGGCACAAAAGGGCGAGGCACTTTCGGATATGCAAGGTATGAGCGAGGATGCGATTGCCTTTTCTGACGATGGCAGAGGCGTACAAAGCGAAAGTTTGATGCGCGAAGCTATGCTTAAAGCGAAAGAACTAGGCAAAATAATAGTTGCCCACTGTGAAGACAACGCGTTACTTTTCTCGGGGTACATACACGATGGAGAGTATGCAAAGAAGAATGGGCATAGAGGAATATGTAGCGAAAGCGAATGGGGCCCGATAGCGCGCGACCTGAAACTCGCAAAAGAAACGGGCTCAAAATACCACGTCTGCCACATATCGACCAAAGAAAGTGTAGACCTTATAAGAAAGGCTAAGGCGGACGGAGTAGACGTTACCTGCGAGACCGCACCGCATTACCTTATTTTAGATGATAGCGTTTTGCAAGAGCAGGGTAGGTTTAAAATGAACCCACCGCTTAGAAGTAAAGAAGATAAATTGGCGCTGATAGAGGGCATTAAAGACGGAACTATTGATATGATAGCGACCGACCACGCGCCACACTCTAAAGAGGAAAAAAGTAAAGGGTTAGAAAAGAGTGCATTTGGTGTGGTAGGGCTTGAAACCGCATTTGCGGCAATGTACACCCACCTTGTTAAAACAAATGTGATAACTTTAGAAAAACTTATAGACCTGATGGCTATAAACCCCAGAGAACGATTTAATATACCGCTAGGTAAGGATTTCAGCGTTTGGGATTTAAGTAAAGAATACAAAGTTGACCCTAATGAATTTGTATCACTTGGAAAAGCAACACCGTTTGAGAATATGACCTTTAGCGGTAAGTGTATAAAGACAGTATATGGAGGAGAAATAGTATGGTAAAGAGATACGACAGAAAACTAGTGCTTGAAAACGGAACCGAGTATTTTGGTTACGGTTTCGGCGTTATCAACAACAAGGTAACAGAACTTGTGTTTGATACATCGATGATAGGTTATGAAGAGGTTGTTTCCGACCCTGCGTACTTAGGTCAGACAGTGGTTATGACATATCCGCTTATCGGCAACTATGGCATCGCAGAAGAAGACCTTGTTACAAAAGCACCAATGATAGGTGGCTTTGTTGTAAGAGAGTATAATAATTCTCCATCAAACTTCCGCTATACTAAAACTCTTTCGGAAATTATGGAAGAAAACGGTATAGCAGGCATCTATGGTGTAGACACCAGAAAACTTACCGCTTTCTTGCGTGAAAACGGTAGTTGTAAAGCGATTATTGTTGATATAGAAACAGACACGAAGGATGCACTAGATGCAATAAACAACTATAACACAGTGGTTGATTTAAGCGAGGTTAGTTGCAAAAAATGTTGGTATTCAAGAACACCTAATCCAAAATATAACGTTGTAGCAATTGACTGTGGCATTACCTACGGTGCGGTTCGTCTGCTTAACGAGCGCGGTTGTAACGTATCGGTTGTACCATACAATGTAACTCTTGCAGAAATAGAGAAAATGAAACCCGACGGTGTATATATTTCAAGCGGCCCCGGAAACCCTGAAGATTTCTCAGAAATAACCGAACTTATCAAAGAACTTCGCGGCAAATACCCAATGGTAGCAGTAGGCCTTGGTATGCAACTACTTTGCCTTTCTTATGGTGCTAAAACTTATAAGTTAAAGGTTGGACATCACGGCGGTAACTATCCAATTAAGAACACACAAAACGGCGAGGTTGAAATTACAGTTCAGAACCACGATTACGCTGTGTGTGAGGATAGCTTAAAAGACACCGATTTGACAGTTACCTATAAAAACATTTTAGACGGTAGCGTTGAGGCGGTCGAGTGTGTAAAAGATAGCGTAATAGGCACCCAGTATTATCTTGACGATTCAGAGGGTCCAAACAAAAGAACAAGCGTTATTGATAGATTCCAAAATCTTATGAAGGAGGGCAAGCGCAATGCCTAAGAGAACCGATATTAAAAAGATACTTGTAATTGGCTCTGGTCCTATTGTTATAGGTCAGGCTGCCGAGTTCGATTATGCAGGCACACAAGCTTGCTTGGCTTTAAAAGAAGAGGGATATGAGGTTGTACTTTGCAACTCTAACCCTGCTACTATTATGACAGATACCACCATTGCAGATAAGGTTTATATGGAGCCGCTAACTTTAGAGTATATTGCAAAAATTCTCCGTTACGAGCGCCCCGATGCGATCGTACCAGGTATTGGTGGTCAAACAGGTCTTAACCTTGCAATGCAACTTGAAAAGAAAGGTGTTCTAAAAGAATGCCATGTTGAACTTCTAGGTACAAGAAGCGAAAGTATCGAGCGTGCAGAAGACCGTGAACTATTTAAACAACTCTGTGAAGAACTAGGCGAGCCTGTTCTTCCTTCAGATATTGCAACCTCTATCGAAGAGGGTTTAAAAGTAGCAGAAGAAATCGGCTATCCTGTTGTTTTGCGCCCTGCATTTACCTTGGGTGGTACAGGTGGCGGCTTTGCTTATAACGAAGAAGAATTTTTAGAGATAATGAAAAATGCTCTTTCACTTTCTCCTGTTGGTCAGGTGCTTATCGAAAAGAGTATAAAGGGCTATAAGGAAATAGAGTACGAGGTAATGCGCGACGCTAACGATACCGCTATTGCTATATGTAATATGGAGAACGTTGACCCTGTTGGCGTTCATACCGGCGACTCGGTTGTTGTTTGCCCAACCCAAACTCTAACCTATAAAGAGTGCCACATGCTAAAAGAGAGCGCATTAAGAATTATCCGTGCACTTAAAATAGAAGGCGGCTGTAACGTTCAGTTTGCGCTTGACCCAAAATCTTTCCAATACTATCTAATAGAGGTTAACCCTAGAGTTTCGCGCTCGTCTGCATTGGCTTCAAAGGCTAGCGGCTTCCCAATTGCAAGGGTTACTGCAAAAATTGCGGTTGGTATGCATTTAGACGAGATTAAAATTGCAAACACCCCTGCATCTTTCGAACCTACTATCGACTATGTCGTTTCTAAAATGCCACGTTTCCCGTTTGATAAGTTTGCCGATGCTAATAATAAGCTCGGTACTCAAATGAAGGCTACAGGCGAAGTTATGAGCATCGGTAGAACGGTAGAAGAAAGTCTACTAAAGGCTATTCGTTCTTTGGAAATTGGTGTTTATCACTTGCATAGCAAAAAGTTCGACGGTAAGGATGCCGAATGGCTTTTAGAGTACATTAAAGACGCTACCGATGATAGATATTACGCTATTGCAGAACTACTGCGCCTTAAAACCGATATGGAGAAAATTGCCGCAGTAACAGGCATAGATATACTCTTTATTGAGTGCTTGAACAATATCGTTGATATGGAAAACGCACTTCGCGCTGGTATTTGGGATAAAGAACTTTTGGTTGAGGCAAAGCGTATGGGCTTCTGCGATAGAGCGGTTGCAGATATGTGGGGCGTTACCGAATTAGAGGTATTCAACTACCGCGTAGAAAATAATATTATGCCGGTGTATAAAAAGATTGATACCTGCGGCGCGGTCCTTCCGTCAGACGTTAATTATCTCTATTCAACCTATGAAGAAGAAAACGAGTCTATCGTTACCGATAAAAAGAAGATTATCGTTTTAGGCTCAGGTCCTATCCGCATAGGTCAAGGCGTTGAGTTTGACTATTCAACCGTTCACGCGGTTACTACAATTAAAGAAGCAGGTTACGAGGCTATTATTATAAACAACAACCCCGAAACCGTTTCTACCGACTATACTACATCGGATAAACTTTATTTCGAGCCGCTTTGCACCGAGGATGTTATGAACATTATCTTGCACGAAAAACCCGATGGTGTTATCGCATCTTTAGGCGGTCAGACCGCAATTAACCTTGCAGAGCCACTACGCGCTCGCGGTGTTAAGATTATCGGTACCGACTGTGATGCTATCGAGCGTGCCGAAAACCGCGACTCTTTCGAAAAACTTTTACTATCTTTAAACATTCCACAGCCAAAAGGCAAGGCGGTTACAAAGATAGAAGATGGTGTAAATGCCGCTAGAGAAATCGGTTACCCTGTGCTTGTTCGTCCAAGTTTCGTGCTTGGCGGTAGAGCAATGCAGATTGTTGCCGATGAAGAACAACTTCGCCACTACCTAAAAACCGCCGTTGAAATTGACGAGGACAAGCCCGTTCTTGTTGATAAGTACATTCAAGGTAAAGAGGTAGAGGTTGATGCGGTCTGCGACGGTAAGGATGTATTCATCCCCGGTATTATGGAACTTGTTGAAACAACAGGTATCCACTCGGGCGACTCTATAAGCGTTTACCCAACCTTCAGTATTTCACAAAAGGTTAAAGATACCATTTTAGACTACACTAAAAAACTTGGTATCGGCATAGGTATCATTGGTCTATATAACATTCAGTTCATCGTTGATAAAGACGATAACGTGTTCATAATCGAGGTTAACCCAAGGTCTTCAAGAACCGTTCCTTTCCTTTCAAAATCAACTGGTTATAGCCTTGCAGATATTGCAACCTACGTAATTCTTGGCAAATCTTTAAGCGAGCAAGGAATTATCGATGGTATGCCTGAGGAGAAACAGCGTTACTATGTAAAAGTTCCTGCTTTCTCATTCTCAAAACTTAGCGGTCTAGATGCATACCTATCTCCTGAAATGAAGTCCACTGGTGAAGCCATCGGTTACGATAATAGACTTAATCGAGCACTTTACAAGGCTTTGCAGGCTTCGGGTATGAATATTATGAACTACGGTACTGTTTTGGTAACGGTTGCCGATTGTGATAAGGCCGAGGCTTTACCGCTTATCCGCAGATTCTATAACCTAGGCTTTAATATTGAGGCTACTAAGGGCACAGCGGCTTATCTTAAAGAGCATGGTATTCGCACAAGGGTTCGTAAAAAGATTAGTGAAGACCCAGACGATATTACAAACGCTATCCGTCAAGGTTATGTAACCTATGTTATCAATACACGTGATGTTAACTCGGTTGACCTAATGTCTGATGGACACGCTATTCGT
>JAZOQV010000040.1:0-8917 GCA_045656265.1 Acutalibacteraceae bacterium
TTCTTGGCTCACAGAACGACATGGCTACGATCCGACTTAACACTAAATTCTATATTTCGTTAGAGGACGACCTTATGCGCCTATTCGGTGGCGAAAGACTTTACAATATGATGGAAACTTTGCGCGTAGACGAAGATATGCCTCTAGAAATGAAGATGCTTACAAAGTCTATTGAATCGGCGCAGAGGAAGAAAGAATCACAGAACTTTGCTATACGTAAAAGTGTGCTAGAGTTTGACGATGTTATGAACACACAACGTAACATCATCTACACCCAACGCGGTAGAGTGCTTGATGGCGAGGACCTTAAAGCTACAGTTATGGGTATGGCTCACGAACTTATTGACGGTATGGTTTCGCTATACTGCGGCGGCTCTGATATGGCAGAGGAATGGAATCTTGAGGGTCTACACACCTACTTTGCAGGCTGGCTTTGCGGACCTAACGAACTAAAATATAATACCGAAGAACTTAACACCCTTGACAAAGAGGATATTGCCGAGTTCTTAAAAACAAGGCTTGAGGAAATCTACGAGCGCCGCGAAAAAGAATTTGGCGAGGAACTTATGCGCGAGATTGAGCGTGTTATGTTACTTCGCACCGTTGACGAGCATTGGATGGACCATATTGACAATATGGATTCGCTTCGTGATGGTATTGGTATGCGCGCTTACGGTCAACACGACCCTGTTGTTGAATACCGCAACGAAGGTTACGATATGTTCAATAATATGACCGAATCTATTCGCGAAGAAACCGTTAAGCGTGTGCTTACAGTTAAAGTACGCCGTGAAGAAGGCGTTAAACGTGAAAAGGTTGCCGAGGAAAGTTCAACAGGCTCGGGCGACAAAACAGTTAGCCGCACAGTTCGTGGTAAAGGTGCAGTTGGTAAAAACGCCCCCTGTCCTTGCGGAAGCGGACTTAAATACAAACGCTGCTGCGGTAAAAATCAAGACTAATAAAAAACACACGATATGCCGCTACAAGCATATCGTGTGCTTTTGGTAATATTGTGCTATTATTTTAGCATATAATTTATGCTTTCTGCAATATTTCCAACGGCGCGCATTGTTTTGCCGGCGGTTTTTGTGATGCTCTTGCGGTTACCCGAAAGCATTACTTTACCAACAGTTGTGGCAACGATGCCTGTAATAACACCTGCTCCAACACCCTTTATAAAATCAGAATTTTTATTGTTCATAACTAATACCTCCCTATAATTTTTTCAGTATTAGTTTAACCGAAGCAAACGCAAATAATCCGAATCTGTCGCGCCTGCGAAACAAAATTTTAAAATAATTAAGGTGAATTTTTTGTTTTTAAAAACACTCCCTAACGGACTAAAAATTGCATTTATGCAAAATCCTACCGTACACTCGGTAGCAATAAATCTATTTATCGGCTGCGGCAGTATTGACGAAACTGATGAAACATGCGGTGCTGCCCACTTTTTAGAGCACATGCTTTTTAAAGGCACAGAAAGATTCGGTAATCGCGAACTTTCGGAAAAGATGGATAAACTTGGCGGTCAGTTCAATGCCTACACCACTAAAGAATATACCTGTATTTTCTGTAACGTAACGACCTACGATTTTCGAGAAGCTTTAGAAATAGTATTAGAAATGGCAACTGCACCGAAAATTGACGCCGGCGAACTAGACACCGAGCGCGGTGTTATCATAGAAGAAATAAATATGTACGAAGACTCGCCCGAGGACTGCGCTGCAGACTCTATTAGCGAAGTCATCTTTAAAAACTGCGGGCTTAAACATAAAATTTTAGGCAACCCTAATACCGTCAATAGTTTTAGTGTAGAAAGTCTTAAAAATCATCACAAAAAATACTATGCCCCCGAAAGAATGGTGCTATCCGTTTGCGGTAATTTCATAGAATCTGACGCCTATGACCTTATTGAGCAATACCTATCCCCTTTGAAAAACACGGGATTCCCGATACAACGCGAAAAAGCAGAATTTTCGCAAGGAATTTCCTTAAAAGAAAAGGATTTTGAGCAATCGCAGATAGTTATTGCCGCACCTTCGTGTGCTTTAGGCGACCCGAAAAGATATGCCACTTCGGTTTATTCTGCAATAGTTGGTGGCAACTCCTCCTCGCACCTTAATATGCACATAAGGGAAAAACTTGGTCTTGCATACTCTATTTACAGTTATCCCGTTTCCTATACACCTATGGGCACTTTTTTGATAACGGCAGGAACCTCACACAAAAATCACATAAAGGTTATAGAGGAAATTTTAAAAATTACCGACAACGTGTGTGATAAGATTACCGAGCAAGAACTTGAGCGCGTAAAATCGCAGTACAGGGCTACTAGTGTGCTTGGTAACGAAAGTGTTTCTGCACTATCTGCCACTATGGGTAGAGAAATTCTTTTTAAAGGCAGATACACACCTATCCCTGAAGTTATCGAAAAAATAAATGCTTTAACGCTTGACGATATTTTTGCAGTTCACAAAGAAATTTGGCAAAGAGAAAAGCTTGCCTTGTGTGTAGTAGGCAAGCCAAAAAGTTTAGAGACCTATAAAAAACTAGGGTTTAATTAAAGCATTATATATGCGAGGGCAAACATCAGTATTTCGTCGCTATTTTCCCCTGAAAGAATTAGCACCATTAAAAGTAGCAACATTCTGTCGGAATCCATTTTAAAGTTCTTAAAATCCAAAAACTTTAAAATATCTGCGCCTAAAAGCCCACTTTTTTTAGGTGGTTCGGCTACCACAGGGCCACGCTCTTCCGGTTCTTCTTTTGGCGGAGGATTGTTCCCCACCGGCATTTTAACAAAGGGCGGTACGTGTGGCATAGAACGATTATGCATTCTAAAAAGTTCGTCTTTTGCGCTTTGCTTCATACTTTCTAAATTAAAATTATCCACCTAGTACCACCCCTTTTATTTAAAAATTTAAAATACCCTGCTCGCGAAAAACGGGAATAAGGCTTACCAATTTTAATATTTTTATCGCCTTATCCACACGCGGTTGTCGTTCCTCGCTCAAATGCGGTTTTAAGGCTAACAGCAGATTTGACCGATGGTCGCAAGCACTGTTTTTTAAAAGACTTGCAACCTTCATCATAGATCCAATGTCTATATCGCCAAAACCACCGAGCGCATCCGCTTTTTGCGGTGCTTCTTGTTCACTTTTATCGCCTTTATTAAAAAGTGAATCAGCCATAGCCTTTATTTGCTCTACGCTATCAGGATTTTGCAACATTTCAGTTATTTTTGAGGCAATATCATCCATAACTACACCCCTTTATTTTGAAAGGTCGCGGATTAGCTTTTGCGCTTCAGGCGAGTTTAAAATACTCTCTAGCGCTTGCTTATTATTTAATATCTTTTTCATCTCATCTGCACGATTACCGCCAATACTTCCAAGCGCCGACTCTAAATTACCGCTATTTATGGCGCTAGACAGTTTGTTGGCATCTATACCGCTACCACTTGCCGCCATTTTTAACATGGCTTGCAATTTGGCTTTGTCTATATTAGAAAAATTATCCATATTTACCACCCCTTCTATACTATGATTGGAGTTAACAAAAAATGCGTGTTTTGGTCTTTTCGGATAGCCACGGCAGTAATTACAATTTGCGCAAGGTTTTAGATAAAGCATCTGCCGATTACCTTATATTTTTAGGTGACGGGCTTCGCGAAGTTCGAAACCTTATGCAAAGTTACCCCAAGATTAAGTTTTTATCGGTTAAAGGCAATTGCGACTTTGACCCCGATGCTTTAGAAAACGATTTAGTAACAATCGACGGTATACGTATTTTATTTACTCATGGACACAATTTTGGTGTAAAATACGGCACCCAAAGACTTGTAGAAACCGCTAGGAAAATTAACGCCGACGTTGTTCTTTACGGACATACACACGTTGCAGAAAAAACCTATTTAGACGGGCTTTATATTATCAACCCCGGTTCTTGTTCCCGTTCGCGCGATGGCAGTAACAGTTATGCCGCGCTTGACATTGAAAGGGGACAAATTTTGCCAAGTATTATTATAATATGATTTTTCGTATTTATTTGACACAGTTAGGAGATAGTTTTAATGAAACTTCTTGCAGTTGACGGTAACAGTCTTATAAACCGCGCCTTTTACGGTATCCGCCTTCTTACCACCAAAGACGGTGTTTTTACCAATGGCGTTTATGGGTTTATAAATATGCTTAACCGCATTATTGAAATGGAAAATCCCGATGGTGTTGCGGTTGCTTTTGATTTAAGGAAGCCAACATTTCGCCACGAATTATATAAAGAATACAAAGCCGGCAGAAAAGGCATGCCCGACGAACTTGCCTCGCAAATGCCTATTTTAAAAGAATGGCTAAAACTTATGGGCTATTCTGTTTTAGAGGTTGAGGGGTTTGAAGCAGACGATATTTTAGGCACCCTTGCGAGCGCCGCCGAAGAAAGCGGTAACAGTTGCATTATTGCCACGGGCGACCGCGACTCTTTTCAACTTATTTCTGATAGCGTAACCGTTCTTAACACAGTAACTAAAGGCGGACACCCTGAAATTATAAGATACAACGCCGCCGCAATTATTGAAAAATATGGAGTTACACCCAAACAAATGCTGGACATTAAGGCATTACAAGGCGATGCATCGGATAATATACCGGGCGTTGCAGGTGTAGGCGAGAAAACTGCGGGCGCACTTGTTGCCGATTTTGGCGGTATAGAAAACATCTATAATAACATTAATAATATTGATATTAAACCAACCCTAAAAGCAAAACTGCTAGCATCTAAAGACAATGCTTTTTTGAGTTATACTCTAGGTGAAATTCGTCGCGACGTACCTATTTCACGCGACCTTAACGATTATTTGCCCAAAGAACGCAACCTTTCCGAACTTGCCAAACTTATGACAAGGCTTGAATTTTTTAGCCTTATGCAAAAGATGGGCATTACTGCCGCCGCACCCGAAGAAACAGCCGAAGAAACAGCCGAATATTCGGTGGTGGACTTTGATTCACTGGAATTTAACGAACTTTGCCACATCGTATGTGAGAGTGGCGAATTTTCGGTTGCAGTAGACGGCAAGGTGGCATTAGTGCCACAAGGTAAAATAAAGGAATTATTAGAAAGCGACTGCAAAAAAGATATATACAACTGCAAAGAAGTATACAAAGCATTCCCAAACACAAAGAATATTGTTTTTGATAGTATGCTCGCAGGTTACCTTTGCAGTCCGTCTGCTAAAAGTTACGAACTTTCAAGACTTTTAGCAGAATATAGTGCCGCTACACCAACAGTTCTTGGCGACGATAATCCCCTACTCTTTGCCGCAGCAACCGCTAGCGAGGTTGCAAAAAAACTTACAAAAGAAGTAGAAGATAAAGATTTTAGCGCTCTTTTAAAGGATATAGAACTACCCCTTTCTAAAGTTTTGGCCGCTATGGAAAATGTCGGATTTTTGGTTGACACCGATGGCATTACTAAAATGGGGGAAACACTCGGCGAAACCCTTAAAAATTTAGAAAACGAAATCTATGCTTCGGCAGGTTGCGAGTTTAATATTAACTCGCCAAAACAGTTAGGCGAAGTGCTTTTTGAAAAACTAAATTTACCTTGCAAAAAGAAAACAAAAAGCGGTTATTCTACAGGCGCCGAGGTGCTTGAAGGTTTGGTTGACGAACACCCCGTTATAGAACTTATTTTAGAGTACCGCAAGTTAGGTAAACTTAAATCTACCTACTGCGACGGACTTGTTACCTTTGTTTGTGAAGACGGTAGGATTCGCTCTACCTTAAACCAAACCGAAACAAGAACAGGCAGAATAAGTTCACTTGAACCAAATTTACAAAACATACCCGTAAAAACGCGCGAAGGCAAGGAATTACGCCGTTTCTTTAAAGCGCAAGATGGCTACACCTTAATTGATGCCGACTATAGCCAAATAGAACTTCGCGTGCTCGCGCACATTGCCGACGATGAGATAATGAAAGAAGCATTTTTAAGCGGCGCAGATATACACCTTAGCACCGCCGCAAGTGTTTTCGGACTACCTCAAAATATGGTAACACCCATTATGCGTAGCCGTGCTAAAGCGGTTAACTTTGGTATTGTTTACGGAATTGGCGCGTTTTCTCTGGCAAAAGATATTGGCGTAACAAGGAAAGAGGCTTCCGACTACATTAAAGGTTATATGCAGAACTTTAGCGGTGTAGCAAATTATATGGATAAGGTTGTAGCAGACGCTAAAGAAAATGGTTATGTTGTAACCCTTTTCGGTAGACGCAGATATTTGCCCGAACTTACCGCATCTAACGGAATGTTACGTGCTTTTGGCGAGCGTGTTGCCAGAAATATGCCAATACAAGGCACTGCCGCTGATATAATTAAAATTGCTATGGTAAAGGTGCACGAAAGGTTGATAGAAGAAAACCTTGATGCCAGAATAATTATGCAGGTGCACGATGAACTTATCATTGAAGCGAAAGAGGATATAGCAGAATACGTAGCAAAACTTCTAAGGGAAGAAATGGAAAACGCCTGCTCACTTTCTGTGCCTCTTATCGCAGATACTAGCATAGGCAAAACTTGGTATGACGCAAAGGGATAATATATGGAAATTGAAATTTTAAGGGCAACCGAAAATGATGCTTACGATATAAGTCTATTAGAAACCGAATGTTTTTCTGTGCCTTGGACAAAGGAAAATATAATTGAGTCTATAAATAGCTCTACCGTTTTTTACGTTGCCAAGAGCGACAATAAAACCGTTGGCTACCTTGGTATGCAAAACGCTATGGGCGACGGATACATTACCAATGTTGCGGTAACTTCGGAGTTTCGCAAAATGGGTGTTGCAACCAAACTTTTATCTGCACTTTTCGACTATGCCAACAAAACCCAAATGAACTTTATTAGCCTTGAGGTGCGAACTAGCAACAATGCCGCTATATCACTATACGAAAAATTAGGCTTTAAAGACGTTGGTATTCGCAAAAATTTTTACTCGGCTCCCAAAGAGGATGCCGTTATTATGACAAAGTATTTTTAGTTAGGTGAACTGTATGTATATTCTATCAATAGAATCATCCTGTGATGAAACCTCGGTAGCGATTTGCAAAGAGCGTGAGGTGCTTTCAAACATAGTTGCAACCCAAATTGCAGAGCACGCGCTTTATGGTGGTGTTGTGCCCGAAATCGCATCCAGAAGACATTGTGAATCTATATCCGAAGTGTGCGAACAAGCATTGACAGAGGCGGGTATTTGGTATAAAGATTTAGGGGCTATTGCTGTAACTTTTGCGCCCGGTCTTATAGGCGCGCTTTTAGTTGGCGTTAACTTTGCAAAAGGTCTTGCAAAAAGCCTTAATATACCCCTTATTCCCGTTCATCACTTGCGCTCGCATATAGCCGCTAACTACATAACCCACAAAGAACTAGAGCCCGAGTTTTTATGCCTTTTAGTTTCGGGCGGTAATAGCCACATAATAAAGGTTGAGGACTACTGCAAATTTAATGTTATAGGTAGAACTCGCGACGATGCGGCAGGAGAATGTTTTGATAAAACTGCACGTGCTTTGGGTTTGCCATATCCTGGTGGTGTAAAACTTGACAAGATTGCAGAAGACGGCAACCCCGACACTTATCCTCTACCCTATCCAAAGGTTGAGGGCGCGCCTTATGATTTTAGTTTTTCAGGTCTTAAAACCGCGGTTATAAACATAATTCATAACGCCGGGCAAAAAGGCGAAGAAATAAACATTCCCGACATGGCGGCAGCGGTAAGGCGCAGGGTTTGTGAAATTGCTACTGCGAACACAATGCTTGCGCTTAATGATACTGGAATTAAAACCTTGGTGGTTGCGGGCGGTGTTTCGGCTAACAGTCTTTTGCGCCGAATGTTACAAGAAGAATGTGAAAAACGAGGCATAAAACTTTATTTACCCGAACTTAAATACTGCGGCGATAATGCCGCTATGGTGGGTGTTCAGGCTTATTACGAATATAAAAACGGAAACGTATCGGATATGTCGCTAAATGCAACCGCAACACTACCGATAGACTATAATAATTAGAGTGAATATATATGGAAAATCTTAATGGAAACAACATAAAAAGGGTCTTGGCTATAAATGATTTATCTTGCTTTGGCAAGTGCTCGCTTACGGTGTCTATCCCTATTATCTCACACTTTGGCGTTGAGGTTGTGCCACTACCTACTGCACTGCTTTCTAACCACACGGGCGGTTTTAGTGATTACTACTGCTTAGAACTTGGCGACGCTATGCAGAGTATTATGAAAAAATGGGCGGCACTTGACCTTAATTTTGATTGCATTTATACGGGGTATTTTAGCGACCCTAATCAAATAGATATTGCGCTAGAGGTTATAAAACGCTTTAAAACACCCAAAACTCTACTAATCGTAGACCCAGTTATGGGCGACAATGGCGCTTTATACACAGGACTTAATGAGAACTTTATCAGCGGTATGCAAAAACTTTGCTCACTTGCCGATATTATTACACCAAATATTACCGAGGCGGCGCTTTTAACCCACCTTAGCATTGATACAGACCCACACATTTTGCTAAATAATCTAACCGTTAAAAATGCAGTAATTACGGGTGTAAAAAACGGGGATACTATTGGTTGTATCGGTAATATTGAAGGAAAAGAACTCTCTGTATCTAATCCTTATATTGATAGGCAGTTGCACGGTTGCGGAGACGTTTTTACATCGGCTTTGTGCGGCGAACTTATGTGTAGCGGTAATATAGAAAAAGCGGTGCTTACTGCAGCCGAGTTTTGCGACCTATGTATAAGAGAAACCGATAAAGACCACCCCTACCACAGTTACGGGCTTAAATTTGAGGGTGTTTTAAAGGAGTGGAAAAAATGATAACATTTAAAGACGTAGTAAAAAACGAGGCGG
>JAZOQV010000041.1:0-54567 GCA_045656265.1 Acutalibacteraceae bacterium
CTCAATTCTCTTAAATATCGCGAAGAACTAGCCTTAATTCGCAACCAGAACATTGATATTACTCACTTTGAGGAAAATATGAATGAGTTTAAGGAGAAATTTGCCAAAAACTACCAACTTGCAAGCGATAAATTCAAAAAAGCGATAGAGGAAATCGACAAAACCATTACACATCTTCAAAAGACAAAAGAGGCTTTGCTTTCTTCGGAAAACAACCTGCGACTTGCTAACAATAAAGCCGAGGACCTTTCTATTAAAAAACTAACCAAAAATAACCCCACCATGCAACAGAAATTTGCCGAACTTAAAGAGGCTAACGAAAACTAAATACATATAATAAAAAAATGCTTGACATTAGGGGTGTCTTGCAGTATAATACTATAGCCGCATATTATGGGCTCATGTGCAAAGTGGGTTGTTCCCCGCCCAATAGTAGCGAGACTAATATTAAGGCAGGTGCCAGAAAATGTACGCAATTATCGAAACCGGCGGCAAGCAATACCGTGTAGAAATCGGCAGCGAAATCTTCGTTGAAAAGCTTGGTGCTGAGGAAAATGCTAACGTTACCTTCGATAAGGTTGTTGCTATTTGCGACGATAACGGTTTTAAAGCCGGTACTCCTTACGTAGAGGGTGCAAAGGTTAGCGGCGTTGTACTTAAAAACGGTAAAGCAAAGAAAGTTACCGTATTTACTTACAAACCTAAAAAAGGTAGCGCTAGAAAACTCGGTCATAGACAACCGTACACCAAGGTTCAGATTACTGAAATCGGCTAATTGGTGAATGAAATGATTAAAATTTCTTTTTCCGAACAAAAAGGTCAGTTAACCGCTTTTAAGGTTAGTGGCCATGCTACTTCGGACTTTGAGGATAACTTTGGCAAGATAGTTTGCTCGGCAGTTTCCTCGGCAGTTTACCTCACCGCAAACACCTTAGAGGAGGTTTTGGGGGCAGAGATAGACTATAACGATAGCGGCAAAACCTTTAGTTTAAAGGTGCTATCGAAATTAAAAGAAAGCCAAGTAACGCTTGAAGGTTTTCGCCTACACGTTACAGAACTTTCTAAACAATATCCTAAAAATATAACAGTTTCTTCGGAGGTGTAACAATATGCTTAGAATAGACATACAGCGTTTTGCCCATAAAAAAGGTATGGGTTCAACTAAAAACGGACGCGATAGCGAGTCAAAGCGTTTAGGTCTTAAGCGTGCCGACGGTCAGTTCGTTCTTGCTGGCAACATCTTAGTTCGTCAGCGCGGCACCCACATCCATCCCGGCAACAATGTTGGGATTGGCTCTGACGATACTCTTTTCGCTTTAATCGACGGAAAGGTTAAGTTCGAGCGTGTTGGTAAAGATCGCAAAAAGGTTAGTGTTTACGCAGTAGAGCAGTAATCGCTACTTAAGTTTACCACATTTATGGATTTATGCGCGGTTGCTAATTTCGGCAACCGCGTTTTTTACTCATGGGCAACAAGAATAGAGCCGATTACGGTTTCACCCACCGCCTTTTCCCATATTTCTCGTGTTTATTTTTTGTAAGGCACAAAGCCTTACTGCAAAATTCACACTTCGCCTTCTCGAAAAAGGCGGCAGAGAGAAACTCTGCGACCTGCCGAACAAATAGATGTGCAAAGTGTTAATTCATAAAGCCGAATTATGTTCTGCAGGCGTAACAGGCTCAACCCTTGTGCCCTATTTAAATCATTTAAATTAGACTTTGATAAAAAACTTAATTAGATATCTATATTTTACTTTTAAATATTACGGTTTTTCCGATTATATATAATAAGTTCTTTAAAAGGAGAAAACTTATGTTTGTTGATATAGCAAAGGTACACATAAAAGCAGGTGCAGGCGGCGATGGTAAGGTTTCATTTCACCGCGAAAAATACGTTGCTGCAGGCGGTCCTGATGGTGGCGATGGTGGCAAAGGCGGTAATGTGGTTTTCGTTGCCGATGATAACCTTTCTACCCTTGCAGACTTCCGCTATAAAAGAAAATATGTAGCAGAAAACGGTCAATCGGGCGGTCCTAACCGTTGCACAGGTAAATCTGCGCCCGATATGGTTATTCGTGTGCCTCGCGGTACTTTGGTGCTTGAAGCAGAAAGTGGCAGAGTTATTGCCGATATTTCTGATGACGAGCCAACCATTATTGCCAAAGGCGGTAACGGTGGTTGGGGCAACTGGCATTTTGCTACCTCTACCCGTCAGGTGCCACGTTTTGCAAAACCCGGTATGCCCGGCGAGGAATTAGATATTAAACTAGAGCTTAAACTTTTAGCAGACGTTGGACTTGTAGGTTTTCCAAACGTTGGTAAATCTACCTTGGTTTCGGTTGTTTCGGAAGCAAAACCAAAAATCGCCAACTACCACTTTACTACCCTTACCCCCGTACTTGGCGTGGTTCGTATGGGCGAAGGTGAATCCTTCGTAATGGCGGACATTCCGGGTCTTATCGAGGGTGCGGGCGAAGGCGCGGGCCTCGGACACGAGTTTTTACGCCATGTAGAGCGTTGCAGATTGTTAGTTCACGTGCTTGATGCATCGGGCAGTGAAGGTCGCGACCCTAAAGACGATTTTGAGAAAATAAATAGCGAACTTAAAGTATTTAACCCTGAACTTGCCGAGCGTGAGCAGATTATTGCCCTAAATAAGTGCGATATGTGTGAAGACGAGCAATTAGAAGAACTTCGCAAGTATTTCGAGGATATGGGTTATGCAGTATTTGATATGATGGCGGCTATTAACGAGGGCGTGCGCCCGCTTATTAACCATATCGCAGAGCGTGTGCAAAAGTTGCCGCCCATTAAACGATACGAGCCAGAGGCTAAACCTATTATGGAAATTACCGAAGAAGACCGTCGCGCGTTCACTATTCACAAAGACGGAGAGAAATTCGTTATTGAGGCAGAGTGGCTTCTTAAAATTCTTGAAACAGTCGACCCCGACGACTACGAGTCGCTACAATATTTCCAACGCGTGTTGCAGTCTAGCGGAATTATTGACAAACTAGAGGAAATGGGTGTTGCCGAGGGCGATACCGTTTGCGTTTACGATATTGAATTTGACTATGTGAGGTAGTTTATGGATAAAGTTCTTTCATCCCCTCAAACCCTTGCTTTTGTCGGCGATGCTTATTTCGGCTTGCTTGTTAGATTAAGGCTAGCAAAGGTTGAAAGGCCCGTGGGCGAATTGCACGCCATGTCGGTTAAACTTGTTAACGCCAACGCGCAGGCAAAGGGCGTAGAGGCTATTATGGATATGCTAACCGAAGAAGAATTAAGCGTTTATAAGCGTGGCAGAAACGCCCACCAAAAGCATACGCCAAAAAATTCAAGCGTTGCGGAATACCACGCAGCGACAGGTCTTGAAGCATTGTTTGGTTACTTAAAGCTCAGTAATAATTCTAAGCGCGCCGAACAACTTTTCGACGTTATTTGGGGCACGGTTTACTGCGATGAATAAACGTGGGCTTTATATACACATACCCTTTTGCGCCTCTAAATGCAGTTATTGCGATTTTTACTCGTTCACGCCAAACGACGAGGTTATTGACCGATACCTCGTTGCAGTAACAGAAGAACTTGAAAAATACAAAACCTATGAGGTCGACACTCTTTATATTGGCGGCGGTACCCCCTCGATAATTGGCGCAAAAAGGCTTACTAAACTTTTAAATAAGGTTAACGAACTTTTTGGAGGTTTTCGCGAGGCCACCATCGAAGCAAACCCCGCCGATAATCTTTTAGAGTTTTTCAAAGCGGCGCACTCGGGCGGAATTAACCGCGTTTCTTTTGGTGTTCAAAGCGGAGTGGAAGGCGAACTTAAAGAACTCTATAGAAGGCACGGCAACAAAGAGGTTATAAAAGCGGTAGAGGACTGCAAAACGGCAGGCATAAAAAATATATCCCTTGACCTTATGCTAGGTATACCGAACCAAACCGAAGAAAGCCTTGCAAAATCAATTGGCTTTTTGGTGGGATTAGAACCAACACATATTTCGGCGTACATTTTAAAGTTAGAAGAAGGGACTCAGCTTTATTCGAAAAAAGATACCCTTTTAATTCCCGACAGCGACGCTACCGCCGACCTATATTTAAAGGCGGTTGACCTTTTGGCAGAAAAAGGGTTCTACCAATACGAAATTTCTAACTTTTGCAAAACAGGTCTTCCCTCTTTGCACAACCTTAAATATTGGCGCGGCGAAGAATATATAGGCATTGGCCCCGCAGCGCACGGATATTTAGATGGTAAGCGATACTACTACCCTCGCGATATTGATGGTTTTATTACTTCGCCTAATCCTATTTTCGATGTAGCGCCTAAAAAAGCTGAGGAATATTTAATGCTTGGGTCAAGACTTGCCGAGGGTGTTACTTACGAAAAGTTAAAATTGTTCGGATACAACATAACCGCCATTAAAACCAAAGTGGACCTTTTTAAAAAGCACGGGCTTATAACCGAAACCGAGCAAGGTTTCTCTTTAACACCGCAAGGCTTTTTGGTATCAAACAGTATAATAGTTGAATTTCTAGAAAAATAAATCCCAATTCTGACAAAGCGCAGAGTTGGGATGTTTTTTTGAATATTTTTTAATTTTTTTGCCAACAATACTACCAAAGTCCGTTTTTTTGGACTCAAGTCCCACTATAATGGATATCGTAAACGAAACAACGGTTTATCCCGTGTTTCGCATCCGCTGATTTCAGCGGATAAGGGAATTATTTAATAATTCCCAACGATTCCATTGCAATAGTTTTGTTGTTTGCGTAGCACGCAAACGCTTATTGTGCTATGCACAATGTGAAACACTATGTGTTTCAACAAACACTATTATAATATAGTTGTAAGGTAAAGAAAGCGACCACTTGAGGTCGCCGAAAACATTAACTTTGGAGGTAATTATTATGACAAACACACATTTAATACAATCAATTATCGAAATCGCATTAACAGTGTTTTTTATTTGGGGCGTTTGGAATGAACCTACTTTGGCTAAATTGGAGAAAAAGCTTTTTGCAAAACTGTTAAAAAAACGCAAACACGTTACAGTTGTAAAATAGACAAGCAATCTTACTTTCTTGAGATATTCGTTTTTTCCTTTCTTTTTTATTAAATATAATTGGCCTTTCATTTTTACCTTTTTTGCCTAATACCAAATCCCCACTAAAAAATAAAGCACCTAGTCTTACTAGGTGCTTATCTTTTATATCATCCGCAAGATTCCTTTTTTCTTTTTGTAAACACTAGGCGACATTCCGTACTTTTCATAAAAGCGTTTTGAAAAGTGATCGGCGTTATAAAAACCGACACTTTTGGCAACCTCGCCAACCGAAAACAAACCATCTGCAAGGAGGTTAGCCGCTTTTTCTAACCTTAAATCTATAATATACTTATGCAAGGTTTTGCCGGTTTTAAGTTTGAATATGCGGTTGATATAGTATTCGTGATAATTAAGCGCCTCGGCTATTTCACGGTTATCCTTAATAGAACTATAATTTTGGTTTATGTAATCTACCGCCTTCTCATAAAGGGTAATAACCAACGCATCGTCATCTTTTGTTTCAACCATTTTTAGCAAGGTGTACTGCAAAAGTGCCGCGGCGGCAGGCTCGTTGCCTTTACCCGACTTAAATTCATCGCAAACCTTTAAAAGTTGTTCACGAAATCTCTCAGCATCCTCAATAACAAATGGACTCCTAAAAGCCTCATATTCGCAATCCAGATGGCTAAATATCGCCTCTTTAGGTTCAAACTGTTCACTTTTAACAGTTCTTTGAATTCTTTTTTTGTTCGAATTATTTCTGTTAAGATCGAAATTCATAGTAATAAAATAAATTGGATCTGTTTTGGAGGAAATGGGATAATATTCAGTACCTGTCGGATAATAACACAAAGTATTTGCTTTTAGCTGAAAGGTTTTTCCCTCTATTATGTTTCTACCCTTTCCCGAAAGTATATACAACAATCTACAATCGTGTGCTTTTGTAGGAAAGTTATTAGGCATAAAATCTGTGGGGTCTGCTACGCGAAGAAAAATATCCATAGTTCACCACCAAAAAGTTTGTTTTAGAAAGATATTTGTTTGTTTTATAGGTTGATTTTATCAAAATTGTAGGGTAAAATCAACATACATAACAAACTTAAAATTGTACAAAACAAACTTTTTTGCGGAAATATCACTATAAATCTTTCTATTACATAACTTTTCTGCCGCCGTCTACCTGATAGCACTGTCCGGTTACGTAACTTGCTCTATCGCTTGCAAGATAGCAGATGACCTCGGCGCACTCTTTTGGTGTGCCAGAACGACCCAAAAAAGACATTTCGGGGTTACTACCCATATCCTCGTGTATGTTACCCGGTGCTACTGTATTTACTGTAACACCGTAAGGCGCCGCCTCTTTTGAAAGTGCTTTTGTAAACGCATGAATAGCGCCTTTAGTCATAGAATAACTTATCATATAGGCAATACCATAAACCGCCGCCACCGAGCCCAGATTTACAATTCTGCCATATTTATTTTCTTTCATTTGTGGTAGAACTGCGTGGGTAAAGTACATAGTGCCAAGTATGTTTATATCAATAAGTTTTTTCCAAGTATCGCTGTTTTGCGAGGTAAATTCGCCCTCACCAAAATAAATACCTGCATTGTTTATAAGTATATCGATTTTTCCAAACAGATTGGTGGTTTTTTCTACAACCTCGCGTACTCTGGCTTCACAACTTACATCGCAAACCTCGTATTCGGCAACAAAGCCGCTGTTTTGAAGTTCCGATTTAAGTTCTATAAGGGAGTCTTCTTTAATATCAACTATCATTACCTTGGCACCGCCTGCCGCTAATTGACGTGCGGTTGCCCTGCCGATACCAACTGCAGCACCCGTTACTATTGCTACTTTGTTTTCAAATTCCATAATAATTACTCCTTAATTTATATCATATCCTGCTGTTTTTATGGCAAGTTTTGCTTCGCTCATTTTTGGTTGACTACTGTTGTTGGTAGACGTATCAAGCACGCTTAAATACATACCGCCTGTAATTGTAGGGCCTAAAAGCCTGTGGGTTTTACAGTGTGTACCGTTGCACAAAAACAAAACTTCTATTTTAAGTTGTTTTTTAAGTTCTAAAAGTATTTCAAAATTGCTTATAAGTTCATCTTCGCTATCGGCATTAGTTACGATTTTTGCTATATCGGCGCCACGCTCTTGTTGTGCTAGCGCAATTTTTAGCACTTCTTCTTTATCGGCATAGCGCATAAGGTGTGAAGACATTAACACCTCGCCGCCCATTTCGTGTATCTTTTTAATAACCTTTTTCTGTTTTGCAACTGCCTCGGGATTTTCGGTTAATTCAACCTCGTTAGCGTCGAAAAGGTCGCCACGAATGTCTATTAACTTCGCCCCGTTTTTAAGCGCTACGAAAAGTTCATCGGTAAGCATATCATCGGTATATACACCGTTGTTTTCGTTAAATCTGAAATAATTAGTTGTATAACAAGGTTTATCTCCCATTGCGCCGTATATCATTTTTAGATATTTAGGGGTGCGAAACTTAGGCTCTAAAGTTTCCATTTGAAAGCCGAAAGAATCGGTACCTACTTCCAAAGCATCTTTAATTTCTACTAAAAGATCATCTACCGTAACCGATTTTAGCATGGTTACCATAATGGGTCTAGGATTGTTTATAAAAGATTTCACAAAATCACTCCTTTAATTTTATGATAGAACATAAAACGCGCCTATACAATACGCGAAAAGATACAACATTACGGTTTGTGATACTTTTTTATATAAAAACTGCATTTTTTATTGCATTTGTTGATAAAAAACTATATAATGACCTTGAAGTCTGATGGTTTTAAAGGTGGGTGTGGTTTTTGAAAGATTTAAGCGTTCTTACTGCAACAAAAATTTTAAATGCCACTACTGTTAACCACGGGATAAAGCGCTCGTTAGAAGTTAAAAACCGCAAAAGTTTTGGTATTTCTTTCGCGCTTTCGGGGCAACTTATATACCATCATAACGGCAAAAAACACATATCAAAAGAAAACCGCGTTGTCTTTTTACCAAAAGGCGCTAGTTACACTATTGAATGCCAGCAAAAAGGTGTTTTTACACTTATAGATTTTGAAACGGATGAACCTTCCGCATTTAGCGAATTTATGTCGGTTAGCATTACCCCCGACCCCGCTTTTTTACACGACCACACGGAACTGGAAAAACTTTTCCTTTTTAAAAACCCCGACCTACACGCACACAGCCTATCGCTTTTTTATTCTATTTTGTCAAAGGTAATAAGTAATAGCGACAAACTAGGGCTTTACCCCACCTTAAGACCTGCGGTAGAATATATGCAAAACAACATAGGCGCGACTGGTATTTCAAATAAACTATTAGCCGAAAAGGCAACCATTAGCGTAGTTTATTTTAGAAAACTTTTTAAAGAATGCTATGGCATCTCGCCAGGGCAATATATGCTTAAAATTAAAATTGATAAAGCAAAACAACTGCTTAAAACCGGCACACTTACCGTAACCGAAATATCCATTAAGTGCGGTTACAGTAACGTATATCATTTTTGCGAGATTTTTAAAAAGAAAACGGGTATGACCCCAACAGAATATCGCAAAAAGAAACGCCACTTATATCTGTAAAAATAGAGAGTTCGCTCTCTATAAAAAGGTTATAAACCTTTCATAAAGTGAGGAATTTTTATGAGCAAAAGAACACTTATCGTATTTATTGCGATGACAGGCAACCCATCCAAAGAAAAGCTTATCGATATGATGGCAGGCTACAAAAAGGTTGGTATTAACGACGTTATGATTTATCCACGTACCGGCCTTGAGGTAGAGTATATGTCAGACGCTTGGCGTGAGATACTACAAGTTTGTCTAGACTATGCTAAAGAAAATGATATGCGAGTTTGGCTATACGATGAACTTAACTGGCCCTCGGGCACCTGTAACCACAAGGTTTTCTACAAAAATGATGCACATTATAGCAAGCGTTTCCGCGTTGAAAACGGCGAGGTTAAGGTACTACAAGGCGGTTTCTGTTGGGACCATTCTACATACCCATTTGCAGACTGCAAAAACGACCTTAGCCCACTATTCAAAGATTACAGCAAATACTTCCTTCGCGAACTAGATGCCGAAACAGGCGAAGTTTTGAACACAATTTACGGCAACGATATTCCCGAAGGACTTCGCGGTGGCGGCTCTGACCTTCTAAATATTGATGCTATAAAGAGTTTCCTTGAAACAACCCACGATAAATACTACGAATGGTTCTCAGAATATTTCGGCAACATTATCCCCGGTGTGTTTACCGACGAACCTCACGTTAGTTTTGGACCTTCAAAAGAGGGTTGTATGCAGTATCCTTACTATACCGGCATCTGCGAGGATTACCGCAAGGAGTTCGGCACCGAACTTATAGAGGATATGTTATTACACGAGGCAAGACAGCCCGATAATAACTTCCTTAAAAACTACAATATAACACTTACAAAACGTTTCCAAAAGAGTTTTGTGGGTACTATTCACGATTGGTGCGAAGAGCATGGTATTGAGTTTACAGGCCACTTCTTCCAAGATGATTCAGCGACCGACTCGGTTCGTTCAACAGGCGATATTTTTGCAGGTATGGAGAAGTTCCACATCCCCGGTGTTGACGAAATTTATACCGCGCTTTCTTATGAAGACGATTTCCTAGGTTTACCTGCAAGTTGCGGTTCGACAATAGATTTTCTTTATTCACAACTCCAGAATATGCGTCGCAACGGCAAGGAAAGCACTATGGTTGAGTTATACGCATTGGGCCCTTACAATATGTCCTTTGCACAGCGTGCACGCGCAGTATGGTTTGCAGCAGCACATGGCTTAACCCACTACTTTGTTGCTATGGGCCACTTTGATGCTAAAGGTAACTTTAAGCGTAGCGAATATTTTATGAATTCTTCTTACGCTCTATTCGACCACGAGGGTATGGCAGATGTTGCAAAGGCAGCAGAGTTAGCCATTCCTTATGCAGATAAAATTCCTACCTATAAAGTTTCTGTTCGTTATCCTTTAAATGCATCTATGGATAATATTGGAAAAACCGACACTATTGATTACGATTTCTTAATGAAAGACTGTATTGAGTTATTCGGTAAAAACCAAATTCAGTGGAAACTTTTACGCGAAGACGAGAAATCTGACACCAATATCACTGTTTCCTTTACCCCTTACGGTATTTTAGAGGAAAACACAGGCGAATACTTCAAAACCGCCGCAGATATGTTTGCAGCAGTACGTGATAAACTTACAAGAGAAATTACAGTTACTGAAAAATCAGGCGTACTAGCACGTGATGTTTTCGTTCGCACCTACACCGATGGCAGTTTCATTGTTATCAACCGTAGCGACAAAAACGGTAGTGAGCGCGACCTAATTCTTCATAAAGACGGCACGAAAACCGTGTTCCACCTATATGATTTCGGTGTTTACTGTGGAGAGGAGCAACCCCAAATTTGCAAATGCGAAGAACTTATTGCCGAGAATGTTAAGGTTGACCTTAACGGCACAAAACGCTTTAAGCGCCTAGAATTCTTTAAAGGGCACAGTTATAAGTTTGAGTGCAAAGAGGATGTTGAGGCAGTTCTACATATTTGCGCTTATCCTTACAAGCGTGATGTTTATCTGGACGGTGAAAAGATTGAGTACAATCTTCCCGAAACCGACTTTACAGACTGCTTTAACCCACTTTACTTAAAGAGCGAGCCAATTCTATTTGATAAAACTCCTAACTCCAAGGCAAGAACACACATTATTACCATTCCTGAAACCGATCGCGCATTCTTGCCAATGGTTATAATGGAAGGCGATATTAAGTGGGTAGAGGAGTTTGACCCTAAAGGCAACAAGATTCATAACAAACTCTTTAACTGCTCGGATTACATTAACCCGGAAGTAGAAACTCCTTTCTACAAAACCGCAAGTTTACACTTCGACGTTACCCTACCCGAAGGCAAAGGCGCAGTTGTTACCGTCCAAGACTACCACGGTTTAGTAGAATTTATAGTAGAGGGCAAGACCATTTGCAAAAAAGGTACTGCACCATATCACTTTGAAATTTCTAAAGACCTTGCCGGCAAAACCGTTCACTGCGAAGTTAAGTACTACGGCACTTACAAAGCATTATTTGGCGATGTTGCAAAAATTGAAGCAGATGGTGTTGATTTCAGAGCCTACTGGGTTAAGAACATTACCCCTGTTTCTGCTAAAGACGAAACCATTAGTTATAACGGCTTACAGATTTTTGTGAAGGAATAAGAATGGAAAATATTTTTGGAGTACTATTAGCACATAGAACGCTAATTGGACAGATTCTAGGTTATGCGGGTATCCTTATGGCTACCCTTATATACCTGCAAAAAACACATAAGCGCCTTGTGTTTATGAAGTTTGCATCTGACCTATTTTGGTCGATGCACTACTTCTTAATAGGCGCCTATACCGGTGGCTTTATCTGCATTATATCTGTTTGTCGCAGTTTAGTTTTTATGAACGACGACAAAAAGTGGGCGCAAAGCAAATTTTGGCTAGCACTTTTCTTAACCCTCGGTGTTTGCTCAACCGCATACACTTGGGCAGGGCCAAAAAGTTTGCTGGCGTTGGGTGCATCAATTAGCGCTATAATAAGTTATTGGCAACCAAGTCCTAGAGTTTCCAGAATACTTGCATTCCCTATTTCAATCTTTATGGGTAGTTACGGTGCGCTTAATGGTTCAATTCCTGTTGTAGCAAATGAAACGCTTTCAATAATCTCCTCAATTTTGGGCATCATTAAGCACGACATTAAAAGAACCCCAAAAACCACCGAACCTACACAAGAATAATCTTACACTAAAAAACCGCCCGATATTTATCGGGCGGTTTAATTATACCTATAATGGATACGGTTGGTCGAAACACACTGTTTCGACATAAAATCTTAGATTTTATCACAAATTTTCAAAGAAAATTTGACCATAACCATTGAAATGATTGTTCTGCAAAATCAAATAAACGGGTTTGATTTTGCAAAAGCCACATGTAAGGTGGCTTTTTGAAACGCTTTTGGGCGTTTCAACTAATGACAATCATTATAATAATTCTTTTATTTTTCTTGCGGTATTTCAATTTCTCCATGCTCTTTTTCAAACTTGCGAATGCACTCTTTAATAAGATACAAAATCTGTCCGTTGCCCGAACGTCCTTCATACTTTGCAATATGGTGCAATTTGAAATGCAAAGCCTTATCTACCTCTATACCAAGATGCTTATTTTCTTTATTTCTCATAATATCACCAAAAAAATCTTATTTTAAGTATATTTTAAGATTGTTTTGTGTTATAATGTTTACAGTATACTTAATTTAAGTATACTAAATTTGATGCTGGAGTGATTTTATGAAATATTACACCTGTACGTATTGTCAATTTTTTGCTATGAGAAAAACCAAAGGTGGTGGCACGGACCCACTCAGGCTTTATTGCAAACTTAAAAACAAAAGTCGCAAAGATAAAGATAAAGTCTGCAAGTTCTTTTTGTCTATTCCCGATTGCGAGTATTTAGAAACACCAGATTATTGCATATTTGAAAAAGCAAGATACAAGTATCACTACTTTACATAACGAAACCGCGTGGATTGTCCACGCGGTTTACTTTTATATTGTTACTTTAAAATCAACTCGGCATTTTGGGCAAGTACATGTGTGCTTGCCTTTCTTTTTTGGCAGTTTTACTGTTGCTTTGCAGTTAGGACATACACGAAATACGTGGGTTTTGCGACACTGCCACTGCATCTTTTTCTTATTTATATAACCTTTTACACTAGAAGAAACATTCAAATACTTAATATTCTCTTGCTGCCTTTTATAAATATTTCTTGAAAGCATACGGAGTAGAAAAGCCAAAAACACCGCTGTTTCTAACACATAAAAAATAAAATATGCAACGCCTCTGCCGTTTATTCTTAAAACAAACATATTGATAAATGCAAGCGCTATATAAAATATTGCCAAAAATTTATTAAGGCTATCCATTCCGTAACGCCCGTACATAAAACGTGCAAAAGCCTCTCTTAACCTATAAAACATATTATCACCTACTCTAATATATACCTTTATATACCTTAATTTATAACACATTTTTGACATAAAGTAAACTTATTATTAACAATTTTCATAATTATCCCAAAAATGCTAAAAGTAGTTATTTATCGGCACCGCATAGCGACATATTTTTTAGTCTTTCAGTAATATAATAAACCTACAAAATATTTGGAGTGTTAAAAATGAAAGAGTATGCAAAACTTAAAAAAATCTCTACCCTTGAGGGTATGCCCTCGGCGTTGCGGTCTATCGGCGCGGGGCTGATAAGCACGCTGTTCGGATTTATTTGCTCGCAGGTTAAACTTATGTCTACCCTAACACCGCTTGGGGTAATTTTAGCGGCATCGCTCCCCACGGCGCACACGCTTACTTCGGGAATCGGCGCATTTTTTGGTTATCTTTTTTTGCCGGTTTCGGATACGCCTTTTCGCTACGTAGCCGCCCTATTTGCAAGCGTTAGCATAAGGCTTTTAACGGTAGGCATTAAAAAACTTGCTGGCACACCGCCATTTTGCGCTTTTACCGTTTTGGTTTCATTAACCGTATGCAATTTAGTAACACTTGTAAGCGGCGCGCAAAACGTACTTCTTTTATTAAGCGAAGGCGTGCTTGCGGGGGGTCTTACATATTTCGTAACAAGGGCTATTTCGGTTGATATTACTTCAGGGGTTGGACTTTCGGGCGAGGAGTTAGCCTCGATGGTAATTACTGTTGACCTTGTTTTTATGGCACTTGTCCCTGTAACACTTGGCGGCTTTTCAATAGGTCGCACCCTTACGGTTGTGCTAATACTTGCGGCTTCACGTTTTGGCGGAGTTTCGGGCGGCGCTATTTCGGGTACTGCGGTTGGTTTTGCGGTAGCTCTTTGCCAAAACGATGCTAAACTAGTTTGTCTTTATGCCTTAAGCGGTCTTGTTTCAGGTCTATTTTCAAGCAGTAGAATTATGGGCATACTCGGTTTCCTTGTCCCCTCTTTTATATCAATCGGCACATTTGGAATCGACGACACTACCCTCGCTATGATAATAGAAATCTTGCTTGGCATAGCGGTATTTTTGTTGCTACCGAAAAGAATTTGCATTGTGGCGGCGGCTTTGTTTTCGCCACCCGTTAGACTTGAAAGCCTTGAAGGTATGCGGAAAAGTTTGGTTATGCGCCTAAAGCGTGCAAGTTCTGCACTTTGCGATGTTTCAAGCACCATCGACGAGGTTGCAAAGAGGTTAAAACGTATTAACAGCCCTGACCCGTCAAGTATGTTTACGGGGTGCGAGGAGACGGTTTGTGTAGGTTGCTCGTTTAGAATTAACTGTTGGGAAACAGAGCGACATGCCACTTTTAAAGCATTGGGGCTACTTTCCGACGGCATTCGCGAAGGCAACAGTAGTTTACGCGCAGTAGCGCCCGATTTTGCAAAAAAATGTTTGCGCCCCGACACTTTGGAAGAAACTTTGAAACGCCTTTACTCTGAATATCTTGGCAGACTATCTGCCGAGGAACGAATAGACAGTGTGCGCGGGGTTGTTTCCGACCAATTCGATGGTATTTCGGATATGCTTTTGGACCTTTCACACGAGTTTGACACCGCGAGAAGATATGACCTTGATACCGCCGAAATTGTAGTTTCTGCTCTACGAGAAATTGGGCTTTTAACCACCGATTGCAGTTGTGCTACCGACAAGTACGGCAGAATGAGTATTGAAGCGAAACTACACAGCGTTGGCGAAAATATTATAAATCGCAAGCGCATACTCGACCAATTACAAGTTGCTTGCGAAAGGCGGTTTGAACCACCAACAGTACAACAGGTTGACAATGTTTTCTACATAACAATAACCGAGCGCGCTAACATTACCCCTGAAGTTGGGGTTATGCAACTACCTGCAAACGAACTTGGGGTTTGTGGCGATGCGTACTCTTACTTTGGAGACGGAAGCGGTAAATATTATATGCTCATTTCTGACGGAATGGGTACCGGTGGCAGAGCGGCGGTCGACGGCGCTATGACTGCAGGGCTTACCGAAAGGCTTTTAAAGGCAGGTTTTGGATTTGACTGCTCTTTACGGATTGTTAACTCTGCGCTTTTATATAAATCTTCGGAAGAATCACTTTCTACCGTTGATATTGCCTGTATAGACCTATACACCGGTGAAACCGAACTCTACAAAGCCGGTGCCGCACCAACTTTAGTTCGCAGAAACGGTAAAGTGGGCAGAGCCGAAAGCCACTCACTCCCTGTCGGTATTTTGCGCGATGTTGGTTTTGACCGTTCTACAATTACGCTAAAACACGGCGATGCGGTAATTCTTTTAAGTGATGGCGCAACCACCGCAGGAACAGATTGGATTAGCCAAGAACTAGAAGAAAATATTGACCTTACAGCACAACAGTTAGCAGAACGAATTGCAGAGGCGGCTAGAAGACGAGCAGACGGTAATCATCCCGACGATATTACTGTTATGGTAACACTTCTTAACGAAAAACTTTAATTTGTTAACACTTTACGGGCAGAAGAAAATTTCTGCCCTTTTTTGTTACACTTTTCGCCAAATTATTACAATAAATTCATATTTTTTAACTTGACTTTTACTCTTTGTAATGTTAAGCCTACGCTTAAAAAAATAATATTATACATTTTGTAAAACTATATGCGATTGCAGACAAGCTATAATTTTATGTAAAGCGAGTTATCCACGTTTTTGTCCGTATTATCCACTAAAATACGAGTTTGTAAATGCTTTTCCCCTTTGTTTATGGGCTTCTTGCAAAAAAATCGGGGGAAAAGTCTGTGGAAAACGGGGATTACAATTTGTATAAATTTTACTAATATCGCGCTAAAATATAAAATTTTTTCATTTGTCAAGTGTGAAATATCGAAAAATATTGCTTATTTTTTAAATAATTTTGCTGCTTTTGTGCAGTATTTTTACAAGCAGTTCGTTCGCAACATTTTATCGGTTTTGAAATGCAATTTAAAACAAAAATGTAAACATTTTCCTATATTACTTGCACCCCGTCTCTACTTATGGTATCATTAAATTACTGATGATAAATTGCACTACAAAAAGGAAGGACACGTTGCAAATGTCTGCTTTAAATTCACAGGCGCCAAACACTAACGGGATTGCAAAAAACGGCGCCGAAAAACGCGGTTTTATTAACTTTTTTATACTTTTTTTCAGAGGCTATGGAAAGCTTATGTACTGTGGCTTTTTAACCCTCCTTTTTAACCTTTTAATTATACCTAGCGGACTTGGCGAAGTTGGGCAAGCAAGAATCGCCCGAATAGCCGTCAGGGACCGCCACTCCTTTGGCTCGGACTATTTTGAGGCTATAAAGAAAAATTGGAAACTAGCTTTAGTATCAGGCTTAATTAACAACATTATTTTTATTTTTTCTGCTATGTCTCTTTATACTATGATTACCAATAAAGATGCAGGAAACCCCTTGATGCTAATCATTACCGCTTTTGCCTTACTTTTAATTACCTTTATAAAATACTACACCTCGCCTATTATGCTTACTTTTAATGTAACATTGGGGCAGTTGTATAAAAATGCTATTATACTTTCATTTGCAGGTTTTTGGCGCAACATACTGATACTTGTTTTGCATATCTCTGCACACATTGTGATACTGCTACCGCTACTTATAGATATATATGTAGGCACAGGTATTGCAATATGCCTATATCTGCTTTTGATGCCCGCTTTTATGAGTTTTGCAACTCAGTACAACGTTTACCCCGTAATGTTTAAATATATGATAGCGCCGTTTATGGAAAAGCATCCCGGTGAAGGCACAGAAACATTGCGCGAACTTGGACTTTTAGACGAAACCGCAGAAAAAATTATGCAAGACGCAACCGAATAACTAAAATATATGATTAAAGCGTGCTAAAGGCTTTCCTATAGCACGCTTTTTTAGTGTTCATTTACTCTACAAACTAGTCCTAATATCTAGCATCTAACATCTAGTATCTAGCATCTAAAAAATAAGCACCCGACTGTAAAGCCGAGTGCTTATCTTTTGCGGATTGCTCCGCTGCCTCTTATGTGTGGGGCAAGAGGCAATTTATAAAGAAGAGAGAAAGATGAAAGCAAAATTATTTGAATAGGCTACAATTATTTATTGTAGCACCGCCAAATGCGGTTTCGCTTTTTCTTTACTTAATAATCTTTATTTTTTGCAAGTGAAGTTGATACAATCTTGTACCTTGTCTTTGTAGTTGGCAACCTCTTTTGCAACGTCGCCGCCTCTACGGATTAAATAGTCCATTTCGGTAGAAACTAGTGTACCTGTATCAGAATCAGACGAATAGAAACGACCGATATCCAAGCAGATATCGCCTACAAGAAGGTTGTTAACGTACTTCTTATCAACAGGAGAGAATGCATTAGCATCGGTAGCCTCTAGTGGGTCTTTGTACTGTGAACGGAAAACGTCCCAAGCGATAGAAATGCGTGGGTCTTTACCCTTACCACAAACAACTGCGGTTAACCAACCGGTAGGATATCTATCCTTGTTGTTGCCTGCAAGTGGCATTTCAACAATACCGATGTTCTCTTTCTTTCTGCCCAAAGCGGTTGATTTAGGAGCAGCAAGTGCAAGGTCTAGATATTTAGAAGACTCTTCGCACCACATATAAACCCTACCACTTGTTAAGCATTCGAATGTACCTGTACCCTCTGGGTCGCAGATAGCATTTGAGCCAAGTAGAAGTTTTTGTTTGTACTTAAGCGCGTTGATATAATCAACCGAGGTAATATTCTGTTTATAACCGCCCTTACCATCCGATACAACAACCTGTGCGCCGTATGAAAGAGGAATAGGACGACCGTAGCAGAACCAACTGGAAAGGAAGTATTTACCTGCCTTAGCGTCGGTTAATTCTTTACCCATTTTTTCAATAATTTTCCAAGACCATTTGCCGTTTTCAGCCATTTTTCTTGGGTCTTTATTGCCCGAGTAACCTGCATCGGCTAACATCTTTTTGTTGTAGTAGATGAGGTATGGGAAGCAAGAGTTGTAGTTACAAGTACCCCAGATTTCGCCCTTATAAACAAAGTATGAGGTTTTATTTAGGTCGATACCACCTGAAGTAGAGGTGGTTAAGATATCGCCAGAACGAAGAGTATCGGTAACAGGCTCGAAAATATCGTCATTTGCTAAAGAGGGGAACATATATCCGTGAGCAAAGCCGATGTCGTAAACGTCGCCTGCTGCTTTTGCCTGAGCAAATTGCTGTGCGTATGTGCCGAAGCCTAACTTTTTGATGGTAACTTTACAGTTGTAAGCAGTTTCGAAAGCTGCAACGCAACGTTTGAAAGAACCTGTTGCATACTGACCTTCTTCGGTAATTGCCATAGTAATTTTCTTACCTTTAAGGTCGATGCCCTGAGAAATAGAAGCACCTTTTGTTACTTTAAGGTTTGTAATTGGTTTAATGGTTGTGCCATCATCTTTAACCGAAACGTCAACATTAGCGTTTGGATTAGAGATGGTGGTTTGAATTTTGCTAGGACCAGCAGGGGTCTTAACCTCTTCAGAAGAGGTAGTTTCTTCTTTAGATTCGGTAGTTTCTACTTTTGACTCAGGCTCAGATGCAGATTCAACCTCTGAAACAACCAAATCGGTAGAAGCAGAAGAAACCTCATCTTTATCGCCACCGCAAGCGGCAAGCGAGAAGGTCATAAGAGAAACTAGTAATAATGCTGTAATTTTTTTAATCATTTTAGCATCTCCTGAGCTGTGGTGTGCGCCAAAAATCTTGGCATTTTGTGAGTTAACTGACTTTTAGAGTGAGCTAACTCACTCTTTTTTTAGCGTTAAGCTTTAGATTTCTTTCCACCGCTCCGCCGCTTTTGGCGGCAGAGCGTGTTGCTAGCGGTAACAACTAAAGGAACATATAATGGCTTGGATTTTTGTAATTTAGTGTAGTGATACAAATCCATATAGGGATTTATATCGACGAAAAACGCATTAACGTTTTTCTAGTCTTCCATATCGTCCTCAACGGATTCTAACTGAACATAACCCATTTGTTTTGAATCGGTTACGGAAGCCTCTAAGCCTTCGCAAAAATCATTGGAAAGCTCTTTGATTAGTGCTACTTCTGGTGAAATATACTTTTTCATTTTTTAAGCCCTCCTTATTTATTGCAGATTGCAGTTGTGTAGATGTAGTTTTCGCCAACTTTAACGTATGCACGTGCATATCTGGTTTTATCACCTGTATTGGTAAGTGGTGCCATAAAGTCAGACACATTGGTTGCATCAATTTTTATTACTGTGTAGCTTGGTTGTGCTTTTTCGCCAGCGTCTACTTTTTCTTTATCGGCTGCTGCATCGTCTAAATCGAAGTCTGCCTTCTTGCCATAAGCAGTGCTGCTTGCGAATATAACGCCGCACTCGGTAGCATTCTCTACATTTACGTGTGCAAACACTAAGAAGTTACCATCGTTAATCTTACCTACGATTGCTACAGCAGGTGCCTCAAATTCGCCGGTTTTTGCGTAGATTTCCATTGCGCCGCCACAAGCGTAAAGAGTACCAGTAGGTTCGCCTATTAGAACATTAGCGTTTTCATCTTTGCCATCCGCCCAATATTCTGCGCCTTGTTTTGATGCTAGAGTAATTGCAGAATCGTATCTTGCACTTTCCTTTATTAATTCTGTTCCATCAACATCTTCTACATATACATTTGTTGTTACAGTTTCATCAGCTATGTATTCAGGTCTTACTGAAACTTCTGTTATGATTGCTTCATCATAAACTTCATTAGACCAGAAAACATCGCCTGCTTCGTTAAGTTTTACGGTGTAACCGTAAACAGCCTCAACTTTTGTGTTAATTGCCTTAATCTGTGCAAGAACCTCAGGTACGTTGCTAGGTACGTCGCCTTGTTCTACAATAACTTCGCCTAGAAGTTTGCCTGTTACAGATTCAAACTTAATGGTGCAGTTATTTGCTTTTGCGGTGTATGCACCATTAACATCTAGGTCTGTAGTAACTTTATCGAAGTCTTTATCCCAAGCGAAATCGTAGCCGTATTTAGCATCAACTTCTGGTGCTTTAGCAGCGGTATTCCAGTCAACGTACTGGGTATCAACTAGTTCGCCCTCTACAAAGAATTTTACAGTAAAGGTTTTGATTTGATAGCCGCCGGTGATGGTGGTATCTTCAACGATTGCTGCATCATTGTAGTTCCAAACAACGTTGTAGCCTTCTTTGCCTGCTACTGCAGGAAGGGTTGCGGTTTTATTGTACTCTACTGTTTCGGTGCCAACTTCTTCGCCCTCGAATACGTAGGTTACGGTGTATTTGTTGATTTCGTATTGAGCAACGTAGTCTCTTGTTTCAGAGTTTATCTCTTTATCCCAACCTGTAAAGGTATAGCCTTCTACTGCAGGTGCTGCAGGAGCTATAGGCTTTCCTCCGAGTGCATTAAACCATATTTCCTCACCAATCATTGTTTTGCCATCTTTTTCAAAGAATCTAGCTCTGTTATCTTGGCGACCCTGGATTGTTGTGTTTGCGGTTATAGGAGTATTTTTATATTCATCGAATACAATTCTCTTTCCATCTGTGAAGCGTTCTGGCCATTTAGCTTTAGCATCTTCTATAGCGATAGAAATATCAAACACTTCGTCATGTGCTACTTGGTAATCGCCAACATGGTTGGTGCCCCACCACCACACAGATACTGTGTGATAGATAATTTTTACTTGCTTTTCGTATTTAGCAACGAAGTTTGCATCGTCCTTAGTTGCATCATAAACGAATTCTGCATCTTCGGTGTAAGGTTCTTCATTTAAGAACCAACCTGCGAAGGTGTAGTCATGATCGTCGTCAGAATAGGTTGCTTCTGCCTTAACGGTTACTTCTGCTTTAGCATAAGCATCGTTTTTGTCAGCATTACCATAAGCAACGTCTGAAACAGAAACTAAATCTTCAAGTGCCTTGTCTTCGGTTGTAGCGGTAACTGTAGCAACCTTGTTAACAGGCTCTTCATAAGTACCGTGAACACCTAAGTGTGTGAAACGAGGATATACGGTTGTAGCTGTTGCGTTACCTTCCCAACCGCCCCATCTGTTGTTGTACATAGCAATTATGCGAATGGCAACATATTTAGCGGTTACAGCAGAGTTAAGTTTAACATCAAAATAACTGCATGTGTTAAGAGAAGTATTGTCAGTTACATCTACATCAACAACTGCTTTTGCAGCACCAAGATTTAACAATCCTTCTTCTGTATCAGAAAGAATTACCTTAAAGTGTGATGGATCCCACTTACTTCTATTCCAAGCGTTATCAACTACACGACCAAATACAACATTGTCTATAGTTGCAGTTGCATCTAATTCGTAGTTAATTTGAATCCACTGTTTTGTTTCATCGTTGGTAACATAAGGATCAACGAATTTGCCATTTTCATCGGTTTCAACAAACATATATTTCTTCATATCACCGTCGTTATATAAAGTAGCATCGCTGTTCCAAACCGATGCGGAAGTTACGTTACTGTTCAAATTCAAGCCCTGTGCTGCTGTAAAGTCTTGAGGCTCGTCTGAAGTTGCGAAACCATCGCCCTCGATTTTATTGAAAATCTTTGTGCTAATAGGCTGCTTACCAACAATTAAACTCTTATCCATTGGTAACGAACCGGTGCCAGGTACAATGGTGTCCTCTGTATTATAACCGGAAACTGTTACGTCTGTGAAAAGTTCATAATCTTTAACTGTGTATTTAGCGGTGAATTCTTTTGTGGTTTCTGCACCTGTTAGGGTGTAGTTAGCGGTTGCCTTTTCAGCGATTTTATCTTCGCCTAAATACCAACCATCAAAAGTATAGATTTTGCTGTTTGAACCTTTGTAGGATTCTTTAGCGGTTAGAGCAACGGTAGTGCTTGGATATGCACCATTTTTATCGGTGTTACCAGCAAGTGTTGCAACTGCAGTTGCTTCTGATTCGCCATTGTCGTTTTCTGCTACGGCAGAAACACCGTCAATAGATGCGGGGTTAACATAGGTACCTTGGATAGATATATGCCTTGTACGAACATATATGCGAGATAAGTCAATGGTAGGTTTGGTTGTGTAACCGCAGATAATACGGAGAGCAACCCATTTTGCACGTTTTGGTGTTGTTAATTTAACGGCAGAAACAGATTCATTATCGCCTTCGTCAAACTTAACTTCTACATAGTCTTCAGATGTCCATAGACCTTTTTCGGTATCTGCAAATATCCACTTATAGTGTTTCATTGCAAACCAAGTATTAAAAGCATTAGTAGCAGCTACTGCTAAAGCAGAAATATCAGCCTCTGCAGGTAACTCGTAGTTGATTTGAAGGAATTGTTTCTCTTCATTATCTACAAGTGCGGTTGGCACAGATGAAGATGTATAGCCATCTTCGTATGTTACAAAGAAACGGTTGTTATAAGCAGCCGTGTCTGTAACATAAATATCCGTTGTAGGATAGTCTGTTGCGGTAGCAGAATCTAGATTTGCGTTCTTGCCAATCTCGGTTGCTTTGCCTGTTACAAGATCCGAAACATCTGCGAATGCCTTATTCTCGGTGCTTGTTGTGTCGCTTACATAATAGTAAACATTAGTTTGTTTTGCGCCAGCATCTCTAATAAGGCTTTGCTCGGCATAAATGCCTTGTTTTTCAAGCAAATCTTTAGTAGTGTTACCTTTTGACTTGTATAGTGTATGTGCTAATGATTCAGCCGATGCACTAAAAGTCATGCCTGCAAAAAGAGATGCTACAATGCTAAGGGAAAGGATTATGCTAAGAATTCTTTTTTGCATTTTGTTTTCCTCCTTAAAAATTTTTATTATAAAAGGTTTTTGCGGGTAGGATTGATTTTCGCCTAATATTCGTTACTGTTACTACCCTTCCAAAGCCCACACCAAGCCAAACAACCGCTAATATTTGGCAGGGGTGTAGGTTTTGGCACGGGATGGCAAACGATGGGTTTACCACCCCGACCTTAATAATACGTTATATATATTATATATGTAGAGCGGTTTGCTCTATTTTGATTTAGCGGATTTTTTGGTACTTAACGTTACCACAAATGCCGCAGCGGTTAGTAGCATTATTACTGCTGCTACATTTCGCCTTGCCTCGCCGGTGTTTACAGTACCATCAGTACCCACGATTGGGCCTGTGCCTACTGCGTTGAATGCGCCATCGCCTGCGGTACCAATAATTGCTATATTGCCAAGTTGCAAGGTCTGGAATGTTAGCACGCCGCCCCATTCTTCAACATAAAGTGGGGTTGTGGTGCCCATACCGTCGCTATGGTATACCTCAAAGTCGGTAAAGTTGTTAGCAATATGTTCGGGCAAGGTCATTGCAATTTCGTATGCGTTGCCATCCATTACCGGAACAGCGTTTTGGGTTAGTTCCATATTATAGAACACAGCCACCTGCTTTTCGGGTGAGTTTAAGAGAACATCGCGATACTCTGAATCGGTTGTGATATGTGAAACATCGGTTGCGGTGAAACACATACCCGCTTCAAACGGTATCATAAGCGGTGTTACGCTAAAGCGTAAATCGGTGGTGTGAATCGAGTTGTACCAAGTTGGGTCATGCTCGCCCATTAGGTCGGCTGCGCTACCCTCTTCGAAATTCTCAAGTTCGCCAATCTCTGACCAATAGGGGTCGGTTTCGCTTATCATACCTAAAATTGCAATTTTGTTTTCGCCCTTTGCATCAAAGGTGTATTTTGCGGTAAGTTTGCCTTTTTCCTCGTTAGTATCTATAAGAGTTACCGAGGTACGTTTTGAGGCGTTACCGAACATTGCTCTGCCTTCAAAGCCTTTTGGTGTTTTTACCGAGAGGGTTATTTCACGGCCGCCAACGTCGGTTACCGGTTTACCGTTTATATCAACAAGTTCTACATTATAAACCGTTTTGTCAATAATCTTGAAATATGGATTATTTGAAAGCGATTTCATTTGCCAGTTTGTTGCCTTTTCGGGCGTTAGGCGAATGCCTACTGCGTTTGTATAAATATCGTTGATATCCAATCTCTTCAAAGAGAGCGATATGCCCGTTTTCTTATCCTTAAAGGTAAGCAAGGTTTCGTTCTTTTCGTCGGTCTGGATACCCGTTACTCTGGTACCTGTAACCTTTAGGTCGGCAATTGTGGTTGTGATTATATCTTTGCCGGTTTCGGGGTCTACATAATAATTAACCTTATTGAACTTTACAAACTCTAACCTTACATATCTAGCCAAACGCGGTTTGATATCAAGGCTAATCATCGCATTTTTAACATCACTGTCTTTTGCTACCAAATCGGGTTTTTTCTTATTATTAGCCTCTTCTTTGGTTTCGCCGAGATAGATGTTTATCTTTGCGGGCCAAGTTTGCTTGTAACTCTTCAAATATTTAAGTTGAATATTCGAAACTGTTCTAAGGTCGCCAAGATACATTAACATATCGTAGGTGTGTTGACCTATAAGACCCTCGGTTATTGAGAAGAAGGTTACGTCGTTACCATCGGTTAAATCGTTAAGCAAGGTGTAGTAAACCGAGAACTCTTCGCTAGTGCCTGCTTTTATATCATTCTTCTGCATAATGTAATCTGTGCTTGGAATGTTTGTGCTTACGTTTCTCGTTACCATTTTTTGTGTATCAGGTCCGATAACGTCGATGGTGTAGATGCGAACGTTCTCTTTAGTATCTTCAAGCACAACACGCACGTAACGCATTGTTTTTGCCTTTTTGAATACCTTTTCGAGTGTGATTTTACCACTCTTGCTACCTACCTTTTGGGTATATAACAGATTTTCGCTTTCGAACACGCCGCCCATAATATCGCTTGCGTAAACCTTTAGGGTTTTAAAGCCGTGCGACTTATCTATTAAAGTGTTAATCGCGATTTTGCTTACGTCAATATCGCCACAGAGGTTATAAACAAACTCTAAATCTTTGCCACCTGTTTTAATTTCGGCGTAGGTGTCGGTTAGCGACGTATAGGTCTTTTTACCATCTGCCGCAACCTCTAACTTGCAGTCAGTTAAATTCTTCTGCTCTTTAATAGTAAGGTTGCTATCGGTAACCGCGGTTCTGTTAGAGCCGCTTACTAAGGTTATATCGCATGGCATATTTTCTGCAATATTTGAAGGATATGCCTTAACCTTTGCGCCCTTACCCCATGCAAACACAACCGATGCGCGCAAGTACAAGTTCTGCTCGATAGTTGCGGTATAAACTGTATTGTAAATTCTTATCGCAAACCATTTTACCTTTGGCCTTTTTTCTTCTGGTAGTTCTACTATCTGGCCATTGGTTATATCATACTTGCTTTCGTTATACTCGAAAATTGGTGTTGTGTTAAATAGGTCTTCTCTTTCCTCAGCAACGTATACCGCGTAATCACTACACATATATTCGCTTTCGTTATACGTGCTTTGGAATATAAAGCCGTGCAATTCGGTTAAATCGCCTTCGTCTAAACGATACACGATGTCTACAACCTTACCCGGTTTTGTATAACCCGATGCAGGGAAGTTGCCTTGCGGTAGCAAGAATTCTTCGCCCTTACGTGAAGCAACCTGTTTGGCAAATTCGTTTTTGAGTTTTAGAATTTCGCTAACCGAATCGCCCATACCGTCGGAATACATATATAGGTTATCAGCTTTAAGAATGTTTTTGCCGTAGATTGTTTCTATCTTTGCAAGGTCGTTACCCAACGTCTTTGTAGGAATAAAGTCGGGCTTATAGGTGGTTGGGTCGTAACTCTTATCAAGATACTCGCCGTAAACTGCGAACTCTACCAAACGAGTGTGTACAGCATTGTATGCGCCGTATTTAACGGTGGTTGTTGGAGAATCGCCAAGTTTTTCTGAAATAGGATTATAAACACGGATACCTACGAACCTTGCGGTGCCTTCGTTATTCTCGAAGTTGATAATGTTCATCTTATCGTTTGCGCCGGTTGTTCTGTACTGTGTTGCGTTATCAACCGTTACATAAGGTTCTCCCTCAAATAGTGAACCCTTTGTATCGCCAAGATATACCTCGTAGTTACCCATTACCAGACCAGGATTGGTTGGGAAGGCAAGCACGATATGTTTAACATCGGCAACACTTCTTAAATCGTAATAAACGTCTACGTAACGGGTTTTACTTGAGGTGTAGTCTATTACGTTGCCATTTTCTTCCGGCACTGCAAACACAGGTCTGTTAATGTCTGCCTGTGTTTTGGTGTTGCCATCAGAAATGTTTTTAATGCTTGATGCGGTTGATTCAACAACGCTTGAGGTTATCTTTTTAGTGGTCTCGCCATCTTTTTCGTAAGCCTTGATTGATGGCTCGATAGTAGTGCTTGGGTGGGTTAGGTTTTTAAGGCCGCTTAAATCTATACCCTTTGGTATGTTGTAACTTGCAACCTCGGTTACCTTTTGGAACTCCCAAACATCCTCTTTAAATTCGCCAAATGCGGCAAACTCGTTAATACGAGGATATATGTTATGGGTTTTTTCGTTCTCTTTTGTTAGCTTCATTGTGCCGCTCTCGTAGTTATCGGTATTGATTGGGTCTGTAACTCTTAAACCGATAAACCTTACATTTTCAAGCGGAACATTAAGCTCTATTAAGTATGCACGGTAGAAGTTGCTGGTGTTATCAACCGAAACGAGTGGCTTGTCATAAAGTGTTCCGGCTTTATCCGAAACATAGATTTCAAACTTACCTGTTTGGAGTGCGGTACTACTAGCGCCGCAGAAGTAGAATTTTTCAACCGTTGCGGTACCGTCTAAAGCGAAGGTATACTCGGCATAAATGCTACCGTCTCTTGTAACAACGGGTGTATTACCCTCTAACTTTGCAAAGCCACGTGCGCCTGCGCCCATGTGCTGAACAGAGGTGTCGCCATCGGTTATAGCGGTAACATCGCCAACGTTTGAGTGGTTTTTAGAACTATCATTTGTATTAACAAACTTAGTTGTTGCCATTACACCTTTTAAGAAGTTGTTGCCGCTAGGTATTGTTGCGCCTGCATCGCCCTTGCTGGGTGCAAACTTTTCAATAGTACCAAATACATTGAACTCTGAAAGGCGTACAAAACTATCCGCCGCCGAAACACCGCTTGCATGTGCTGATTTAATACGGATACCTACATACTTTGCTATTTTAGTATCAATTTTAAAGCTTTGAACACGGTTCGGCATTGTAGTTTTATAATTGTAATAAGACTTCTTAAAAAGTTTATCCTTATCGGTGCCTAAATAGATTTCGTAATCTCTTGCAAAGAAATCGCTGTTATCGGCGTTTGCTACATATATATCTGTAACTACTCCCTCGCCCTGAAGTTCAAGCACTACATCGGTGTAGTTGCCGCTTACATTCATTGGGGCTTCAGTCGTAGTTGTAGCAGTGCCATCTAGGCTGCTATCGTAAAGTTTTGCGCCATCTGTTAAGGTGGTTTCTTTACGCTCTGTGCCGTCGTAATAATAAGCGGTTGCTTTCTTTACGATTGACTCGCCCGAAGGGATTGCAACGTCGTTGCCGCTTACAGGTGCGCGTACACCCATATCAACGGTGCCGAATACTGCAAATTGATCTATTCTTGCATACATCCAAGCAGGTTTTGTGGTGTACTTGGTAACATCGCTGCTAGGTGTTGCCGCAGTAATTCTTAAAGCAACATATTTTGCAGTTATCTGGTCGCTTGAAAATACCTGTACACGAAGTTTTTTGCTTGTGTTATCGTATGTGTAAAGAGGGTCGCTATTAAAAAGTGTCTCTTTATCGTTGCCTGCGTAGATTTTATACGAAACGCTGTATTTTTCCTCACGGCTTGCAACGATAATGTTTTCAACATTGCAAAGTCCATCAAGTGTATAAACAATGTCGGTATACACACTGTCGTCATTAACATAAATTTTTTCGATTTGGTCGCCTGTGCCTTCTGCAAAGGTGCCGCCCGCCTTCATCTTTTTGTCAATAACGCCATCGGTAAATTCTTCTAACGCTGTTTTTTCTGAAGTGTCTCCTCCGTCAAAATCCAAACTGGAAGGAACCTTTTGTGCAGCCAAAGGTGATTTATAGAACACCTCTGCACTTTCAACAACCGATGTGCCTGTTGGAAGTTCTGCAACAGAGTTTGTGTTTTTATCTAATTGAAGCGCTACTATCGGCTCGTCGGTGTAAACATTAAATTCGCGAAGACGAACCTGTGAATCTGCGCCTGAAACGGAGTCTTTATGCGGTTTTATAATTCGCATACCAACGAAAGCGCCTTCAAAACCATCAACCTTATAGTGTTGTGTAGCAGTTGGGTTATCGCTTGAGTAAACGTAGTATGGGTCGGATGAAAAAAGTTTTTCTTCACTACTGCTTATGTATAGCGCGTATTCGCGCGGAATGTAATCCGAATTGCTATCGTGTGCAACATAAATATCGTTAATAATCTGTTGACCTTTTAGTTTTAAAACTACGTCGGTGTAGTTTTTGCTATCGTTTTTATAAGGACTATCGCTTAAAGCAATTGTACCGCTTCCGTTAGCAACGCTACCGTTATAAAGCAATTCGCTAAAGTTAAGTGTTGCAGGGGTGCTATCTGTACCGTTGGTATATTTAGCAGTTGCAATTTTAACAACCGGTCTTGCAGGGGTGCTTGGGAATGCTAACTCGGCATCCTCTAAAGGTTTGCCATAGTCTGCATCTTTGGTGCCGTAAACGTTGAACTCCTGCATACGAACATAGTATAGCGACGTTGCCATTGTATCGTTATACTTTACCGATGTATCGGCATTACTTGTAGCGGCGGTAATACGCATTGCTACATATTTTGCTTTAAGGTTTGTGGTTTTAAACCTTTGTGTACGACTTATAGCACCCGAGTTATCGTATTCTAAAACAGGCTCGCCCTTAAACAAGGTTTCTTTTTGGTTGCCTGCGTAGATTTTATAAGAAATCCACCAATACTTAGACTGGTTATTTGTACCGGGTGCGCGGTTGATAACCAAAATATCGCTTACATCACAAGCACCATCGAGTGTATGTACTATATCGAAATAACTTGTGGTGCCGTCGCGGAATGTTCTAAAATTTTTCGGTTGACCTGCGGGTGCATAATCAGTAGCAAATGAAGTGCCGCTAAACTCAACATCATCAGCAGAACTGTTAGTAAGTTTTGTAACGATACTGCTGTCATAAGTTTTTTCTGTTGGATTGCCATTCCAGGCTTTAAAGGTGAAACTTGTGCTTTTAACTGCCGAAGTAGCAGATGGAATGTTTTGTGTAGTATTGTTATTCTCAACAAGTTGGTAACTAAAACTACCGTCGCCACCCGCTGCAAAGGTTGATACTATGCCCGAACAGGCAGAGATAACAATTGCAAGCGAAAGTATCGCCGAAGCAGTGCGTTTAAAAATGTTTTTCATGTTTCGTTATCTCCTTTCCTATTCTTTAACAATTTCTATTATGGCAGAGGCAAAGCGATTAGTACCTTTGATTTTTGCGCGAAGTGCTATAACGTCGCCGTTCTTGGCATCTGCTGCTGCAGTGTAAGTAACACTGTTGCCGTTTTTAGTTAATGTGCCGAGGTCGGCGTTTTTAACCTTCCTCTTATCAATCTGAGGATTTTTTGAATTATCAGGTAAAACAGAATACTGTTTAATCTCCCACTCAACAGTTTCAGATTTGCAATCAATTAAGTGCGAGTTGATTGTAATTGAGTTTCCGTCTGCCAGATTAAGTTCGCTTGCAACTGCCTGTTTGCCGTTTGCCGCGTTGTAAAGTTCTATCTGAGCAAGAGGTTTAAGGGTTGTGAAGATGTAAATAGCGTAACGGCCTTTTGCAGTTGAATCTTCTTTGTAATTGAATCTCTTATCTACGTTTTTAATTGTGTAGTAACATTCGGGTACGGTAGCTTGTATGTTGCGGTCGGTATTTCTAGTGCTTTCCTCGTAAACGAAGCGGAAAACGTTTATATCCTTACCGCCAAGCGATTTTTGTAAGTTAACCTTGAACTCAAGCAGTTTGTCTACCTCATCCTTTTCAACGAGAAGCGAGAAATCGTTTCCATCTTTCGAGGTAAACGCAGCGGAGTGTAGGTCTTCGCCCGTAAAGCTTATATTGTGAACGTTTGCATGCTCGGGTATGTAGTTGTTAAGCATACTGATATGGTAGAAGTTATACCTTACGTCTGCAGCAGTTTCTAAGTTGTTTGGAGCAGACCAGGCTACGTGCTCGCCTTCGCCAACCATAAAGTTGGTTGGGTCGCCGATGTAACCGCCTGTATAACCCCAACTGAAACCTGTGTGCCAACCGTTGTTAGCAAGGGCTATAACGTAAGAGGTATAAGACGAGTTCCAACCACCATATTTGTACCAAGCGTAACCCCAAACAGTCTCGGGAACGTCGCGGTCGGCAGCGAAAAACTCTGTTACCGCAAGTGTGGCATCCTTATAGAATCCACGTGCCTTGGCGCAAGCATCATAGAAGTTGCTGTACATACCTTCGCTATACGTCTTGCCAAGATGGCCTGCATAATACTCATGGAAAGTAAACACGTCAACAATATCTGAATAATGTTGATAGAGATACACGTTCATATATTCAGGGGTAAATAGGTTGACAGTGCCCGCAGGCTCTGTACCCCAAATTTCTACGTTCTTCGTTCTCTTATCTGAATCTAGTTCTTTTCTGGCAAGTGTTGCCATCTCGCCCCAGTATACACGTTTGTCGCCGAGAGTTGCGTAATCCCAACTGTCGTGCCAACCACTGTTCTCAACACGGTGAGGCTCGTTGTAGTAACTAAGTATATCCATATTGCGTAGACCTTGGTCATAGCAATAAATGAGAAGCTCTTTTGCTGCATCTGCGTATCTTTTTAAATCTTTAGGAGCAGAAATTCTTGGGCGGCTTGGGTCCTCGCCAAACCAATCTTGAATACGCTCTGCTACTTTCCAACCAAAAGCAAGTTCAACCCTTGTGCCTGCATCGCCAAGCATTCTCCAATACTCGATACAGGAATATATGTGGTCGTTATCGAAATCGTACTCGCCTTTGTTGTATGCAATGTAATCGGGATTTTGCTCGGGGTCATCCTTGTATTTATCGTGGTCGCCATTAGTGTAATTAGGAACCATCCAGTCTATCTGGAACCAAGAACGAGCATAGGAAGGGCTTATATCATTAAACCTTTTGGATACAAGTTCGATGTAAGCAATGTTCTCGTCTGCCTTTTGTTGCGACTCGAGAGAAAGCATCGTTGGGAATACGTTACAACCTAGACCTTGGAAATCCTTATGTATAATTCCGCTTTTGGCGTTCTTAACACTGAAGGTTCTAATATTGCCTTTTACGCTTTCACCAAACTTCGATACAGGAGAAACATAGGTAACATCTTCGTCTTCCGAAATATCGCCGAGATCTTCATCCTCAACCTCCTCGCCTATTTCCTCTTCTTCCTCGCCACTTATATAGTCAAGCTTAACGCCTGTGCTGATGCCGAGGTTTAAAGTTGGGCGCGAGATTATTATTTCAATCTCTTCATCAAGGTCTGTGTCGATATCGCCGACACCGTCGCTTAAAGACCCGTCTACTTGTGAATCTGATTTGTTTGGCTTTTTACCATTATCCTTCTTAGGCTTGCAAGCAGCGAGGCTTAAAAGCATTGTTAAGGTTAAAAGGAATGCCAAAACTTTTAGAAGATTTGTTTTCATATTTGCTCTCCTGATTAAAAATTTTGGTGATAATGCACCAATCTAACTATATTATACCATCGTTTTGGCGTAGGTAAACCGATATATTGCTTTCTTTTAACACAATCTTGCTTTTTTGAAAACATTGTGTTATACTGTGTTTGAAAAGATAGGAGGAACGAGTTATGTCATACGAACTTCATCAATATCATGATAATGGGGTGCGCGTAATTTTGCACAACAATACCTTGTATAATCGCACCTATTATCCCACCGTTACAACGGGTAAAGTAAAAGAGAAAAGTAATGCTAAATATCCCCTAGCTCATTCTTTTTATTTAGAGATACTTATGCATTGGCATAAAAACCCCGAATTACTATATGTTACCAATGGTTGTCTGCTTGTTAAGACCGACACACAAACCAATGTTATCAAGTCTGGAGAGATAGCGATTATTGACAGCGATCAGATGCATTTTATGGCTCCTGTAACCCCAAAATGCACCTATACTTGTATGATTCCAAACATCAATTTATGTGGAGAATTTTCACATTTACCTGCTGTTTCGAAAGACCCTGACGTTATTAGTTTATACAATAAAATTGTTAAAGAATTCACCACCAGAGACGAGGGATATAAGCGAATTATAGAGAATTATATCGCTTGTATGTTCTCAATCTTGACACGATTTTGCGATAATTTAGCCGAAAAAGGCGACGAAACCTCGGCAAAACTGCTTGCTGTTAAGTCTGCAATCAACTATATTAACGACCATTTTAAAGACGATATTTCTATTGATGATATTGCAAAAAGGGCTAATTTAAGCCGTTATTATTTGTGCCATATTTTCAAAGAAATAACGGGTCAAACGGTGCTTAGCCACCTTAATTACGTGCGTTGTAACAACGCTTACGAGCTTATTTCAAGCGGTAAATACACCGTTTCGCAAAGCGCCTCGTTATCCGGGTTTAACAACCTTTCGTACTTCTCTAAAATCTATCGAAACATAATGGGACACCTACCAAGTAAAGACGTAAAAAAATAGAAAACAAAAGGCATCTTAACAAGAATAATAAGTAAAAAAAACAGAAGGCATCAAAGCGAGAACAATAAGTAAAAAATAAAACGAGCAGTTTTGAGATAAACTCTTTACTGCTCGTTTTATTGCAATATATGATTTGATAACTTTAACGACATAAAAATGATAAAAATTTTAACTTTATATTTGTACGATTTAACTAATCTTTCTTGGGCTCGCTATGGGCAGTCTGATACCTGTTGCTTGCAATCTGATATATGGCAAAACAAAAGCGCTCGTTTTCACGAGCGCTTGTTTATTTTTTTAGTCTTCCATATCGTCTTCAACAGACTCTAACTGAACGTAGCCCATTTGCTTGGAATCGGTTACGGAAGCCTCTAAGCCTTCACAGAAATCTGCTGAAAGCTCTTTTATAAGATTCAATTCGGGTGCTGTATATTTTTTCATTATCTTACACCCTCCTTACTTATTATTACAGATTGCATCTGTATAGTAGATTTGTTCGCCTGTACCATCGTTTACTACAACATAAGCACGTGCCCAACGTGTTGGATTAGGTTTGTTTACGTTGTAGTTAAGGGTAGCCATAAAGTCCGCTTGACCGGCATTCTCAACATCAATCTCTACCATCTGGTAACGGGCTGCATTTTCAGGTGTTACATCGTCTACACCGAAGTTATTGTCGGCATCATAACCTGTACTGCTTGAGAATACAACGCCAAACTTAACCGCATTCTCTACATTTACGTGTGCGAATACTGTGAAACCTTTAGCCACTTCGTGATCTTTACCAACAATTGCTACATCAGGTTTTGTGAACTCACCCTTCTTAGCATAAATGTTCATTTCTGTACCACAAGCGTAAAGAGTACCAGTAGGTGCGCCTATTAGAACATTAGCGTTTTCATCTTTGCCATCTGCCCAATAATCAGCGCTTTGTTTTGACACTAGAGTAATTGCAGAGTCAAATCTTGCATTTTCGTTTATTAGTTCTGTTCCATTAACATCTTCTACATATACATTTGTTCTTACAGTTTCATCAGCTATGTATTGTGCGGTGTAAGACCTGTTGCCTGTAACCGCCTCGTCAAAGCCATTATCCCAAAGAATATTTCCTGTTACTTCGTCGCGTTGTACCTTGTATCCGTAAACATCTTTAACCACGATTGCGTTTACAAGATTCATATCAACTTTCTGACCCGCTTCAACCTCGATGGTGTCTACAACAGTCTTTGTAGCATCGTAGAAGGTTAAGGTGTACATTGTAACTAACTTCTTAGAAGTGTATTTAGCAGTAAATTGAACAGCATCTGCATCTGTTACGGTAACGTTACCGGTAGCGGTAGCTAGAACTGCATCAGCCTCGTCGTTCTTGTACCAACCTGCGAAGGTGTACTCGTAATCGCCGATAACCTTAGTTTCTTCTGCTGCAAGTTCAACATTCTTTGATACATAGTTGCGATTGTTATCATAACCACCAACACCAGTAGCGGTAGCAGTAGCATCAATTGCTACTTCTGCACCCTCTGCGTCAACTGCTTTTGCAGTGATATCGTTGGTTGCGGTTGTTAGATATTGACCGTGAACATCAAGGTGAGTAACGCGAGCATAGAGACCGCTGTTAAGAGCGAAGTTGATAATGCTGTTAAACTCGTTATAAAGTTGCAAGAAACGAACACCAATGTACTTGGCGGTAGTAGCCTCGGTTAATTCTACTTTGGTAATATTTTTAATGGTGTCTGCAGTGTGCTTAACCTCAAGTCTTGTGCCATTGCCGTTAAGTAAGTCTTCTTCACTGTCGGCAAGAATGTAAACATAAGCGCCAGGAGTCCAACGAGCGAGATTATCGTTAGCATTCTTGTTGTAGGAAAGGATTAAATCTTCTACACTAGCCTCTGCAGGAAGTTTGTAGTTAACCTGTACCCATTGTTTTGATTCGTCAGGTTCGTCTAATGCAGTAACCGTAGTGCCATCGTGCTGAACAAACATTGCCTCTGCAAGCGCTTTAGCAGGGCTTGAAGCTGTTGTACTACCAATATTAAATATCATAACATCGGTTTCTGTTTTAGCAACTGAAGTAAAACAACCTATTTGAGAAGAAAGCATATTGTCAGCAAGCTTAGTTGGCTGCATAGCCCTAAGTTCTTCAGCGTCATTTAAATCTGTGTTTAGATAGTAAACGCTCTCGACTTTAGCGTCTGCAAGCAAGCTGTTTTCAGGCTCAACATTAAAGCCATTTTCAGGTGTTGCCTTATTTTTATTGTTAACACCTGTCATTTTATACATTTCAACTTCGTATTTTGCAACAAAGTTAAGTGTTGCAGCATCGGTTGATTTTACATTATAGGTATATGAAGCGGCGTTAGATATTGGTTCGTCGCCTAAGTACCAACCAACAAAATTGTATTCTTTTTCAGCGTCAACAATGGTTGCTTCGGTAGCAAGCGCCACTGTTGCGGCACCGTATTCACCGCTATTGTCTGTATTGCCAACATAGTTAAATGTTGCGGTAGGTGTTGTGGTTGCGCCCTCTGCTGTAGCCTCGGCGGCTGTTGCGGTAATTGGGTTAGCATATTCGCCAAACACACCAAAATGGGTTATACGCCAATAAGCCTCATCAGCCAATTTTCTACTAATGGTAGTATAGCTGTTGCGAACACATATAAATCTTAAACCAACATATTTTGCCTTAACAGGTTCTGTAAGCACAAAGTTATGTAAGTTTGCACGTGCCGACTCATCGGTTTTCATATCTATCTCTATTACTTTAGATGCCTTATCTGTGTCATAAAGGCCTTCTTCAGTTTCAGATAGAATTACCTTATAGTGAGAAGGCATATCTTGGTAAAGGGTATTAGTTTTATTAGCGCCAAGGAAGAAACGGTCAACCTCACTTAAAGCATCTAGTTTATAAACTAGTTGGAACCATTGCTCTTTTTCATCATCTATAAGACCTGTAATCTTTGTGCCATCATTAGTATTGAACAAATTGAACTGATATTCTGCATTTGTGGCTTTAACAGGTACAATTCTTGCGTCGCCATTAGTATTAGTAGCCGATGTAAAGTTTTTCAAGGCGCTTTCTGCTGCAAGCACCGCTTTAGCTGGTGTTTCAGTAGCTGCTAGAGTGTAGGTTTTACCCCCAAAGGTAGTTGTTCTTTCGCTCTTATTGTAGTACTTAGAAAGGTCTGCATCCGGTACTTTATCCTTAATTAAACTCTTGTCGCCACCGAAAGTAGGTGGTACTACACTAGTATTAGTTGGATTTGTAGCGGTTAAAGTACCATCGGCACTACCTTGTACGTCAAAGTGGCTTGCACGGATGTATAAGCTACCTTTATCAAATTTTGCTGTTTTCAACCCATCAGCATAAGGGCAAATCAAACGATATGCGATAAATTTGGCAGAAACAGCTTCAGTTAAGTTGATTTTAGAAACGTTATATGTATTATCTTCAACTTCGTAAACCTTTTTAGCTTTGCTTTCGTCTAAAAGGCCCTCTTGAGTGTCAGAGAGGATAACCTTGTAATGCTTAACCTTCCAGTTATTATTTTCAGCTTTAAAAGTAGCTATTGAAATGGAAGTAACCTGAGCGTTTTTGGGCAATGCATAGTTTACCTGAGCCCACTGTTGGTCTTCATCGTCAATAATTGTCTCAACTTTGTTTTCTGCATTGTAAGTAACGAACATTCCCTGTCTCAAAGGAACATCGTTAAAAACGTACATATCAGATGCGCCCCACGCGGCAAAGTTGTTATCAGTTGTGCCTACAGCTACGCCTTTATCATTTGATATGGGGAATGCTGTTGCATACTTAAGATAGTCGTGAGCAGTAACCTTCGTTGCGGTTTCATACTTATAACCACTAATATTATCGGTGTTATTGTATGCATATACTGCCAAAGGTCCAGCGTTTTTGATTAGGCTAGTCTCTGCAAGAAGAGTGCCATCTTCGTTTAAGTACGCCTTTCTGTCGTTGCCACCAACAACATCATATTCTGCTGCGGATGCACTAAATGTTAATCCAGCAAAAAGTGATGCGGTGATGCTAAGGGTCAAAATAATGCTTATCAATCTTTTAACCATAAAATTTCCTCCTTCATTTTTTTATTTGTATGGATAAAGACACATTTAAATTTTACCTCTTGCACAAAATCCCGTCAAGCAATTTTAAAAATAAGTTTGTTTTGTACAAGAAAAGTTTGTTTTAGAAAGATTTTGCTTTGGTCGTGTTATACTGCACAAGTGCTCGCAACCCCTTTATTTATGCGGATTTTGAGTGTCCGACCTAAGATAAATACCTTTGAAATAAAAATTTTTCAATTTTAGACACTTTAGTAAGAAAATATAAACGATAGTAAGAAAGTATAAACAAAACACACCAAAAGCATATAAAAAGAAGTCCCCATCTTACACAAACAAAAAAAGGAAGCCTCCCTCTTGTACGAAAGCAAAAAGAAAGCCTCCCTCTGACGAGGGAGGTGTTGAGCGTATGCGAAACGGAGGGAGAGATTTTCTATTATAAACTCATAACAAGCGGCTTTTTACTGTTATATCTATATATTGGCACACTCCGTCAAAATTATTGTCTATATCCAGATTGCAAATCCTTATAACCATTAAGTTAGTATCTTCTAATTCTTTTGTGCGCACCATATCTTTCTCTGTTTGCTGTATATTATAATGTCCGCTACCGTCCAATTCAACCACCAGTTTAGCTTTAGCACAATAGAAATCGACGATATAATTACCGATTGCTTTTTGTCTTTGAAAACGCACTGAGTAATTCCTTAAAAACTCATACCAAAGTTTTCGTTCCCAAGGTGTCATGTTTTTTCTTAAAGTCCTTGCTAACGGTATGTTAGCTTTATTGTATTTCTTCATTATAGTTATTTCTCTCTATTGTATTTATTTTGAAAGTTTAATTTTAGTTGCATTTCCTTTTCAAAAATTGTATTTAGATGGTTGTCTACTAATTTGCAAATCACCTTGATAGCCTCCCTCTGACGAGGGAGGTGTTGAGCGTATGCGAAACGGAGGGAGAGATATTGTTTTGCTTTATGTTCTCTCCCTCAGTCAGCTTCGCTGACAGCGTCTCGGCTTCCGCCTCGGTCGGTGCTTCTGCTTCGCAGAGGTGTCCGCCGGACACCCGCACCCTCGTCAGAGGGAGCCTTTCGTGTGGGTTTGTTTTAGCCGTGCTTTTTGGGGAGCCTTTCGTGTGGGTTTGTTTTAGCCGTGCTTTTTGGGGAGCCTTTCGTGCAGATTCGTTTTAGCTGTGCTTTTGGAGAAGCTTTCGTGTAGGTTTGTTTTAACTGTGCTTTTGGAAAGCCTTTCGTGCAGATTCGTTTTAGCTGTGCTTTTGGGGAGCCTTTCTTATGGGTTTATTTTTCTTGTCGAGCGTGTCTTTTTGTTTGGCTTTATTCTTCGTTCATTATTTTATTCAAGTAGCGCGTTAGGGTTTTTGCTACAATTCCGCAAAGGATTCCCGAAAGTTCGCCGAAAAGCATCAGATACGGTAAAAGGCGTAAAACACTAGGGGTGCCCAAAAGTAATGCCGCCGCCAGCGTTTGACCTAAATTATGTACAACTCCGCCAACTGCGCTTACACCTACTTCGCCAAAAGTTTTTAGCTTTAGCATAAAATACATAGCCAAGGTAGATAGCACTCCGCCTAAAAGCGAAAACGCTAAACTTACCACTCCGCCAAATAAAAGGTTTACTATTACTATTCTTAAAACGTTTACCGTTATCGCCGCGCCAAGCCCATAGTGTTTTAAAAGCAGCAGAACGATAATATTAGCAAGCCCGATTTTTACCCCCGCTATTCCTATATTAAAAGGTATAAGTCTTTCTACATAGCCTAATACTAATGCCAGAGTTAGCATTAGCCCCAAAAACGCGATTTTTTTAGGCTTCATTCTACCACCTCCGCTACTACTCGGTGTGGTAGGCAAACTATACTCTCGCCAACCTTTATAATTTTGCCCATATTCTGACAGGTTTTATCGGGGCAATCACTATTTTTAAAATAAGCAACGCCGTTTTCTATAACCAAGGTGTTTGTTCCGTTTTCGGTTTTTATAGTATGCTCGCTTTCCTTATATATATTATAGGTAGCATATTCCGTGCCGTTTACCGTTACACGAACTTTATTAGCGCCGCCTTTAGCAAATAAAAACACCGCCAAAGACACGCAAACTAAAAAAATTGATACAATTAAAATAACATCGCTTTTTTTGAACAACCGAAAACACCACCTTTTTGATGACAAACCGAAAAGCACCGAAATTATGACCTTTAAGCACACGCGAATAATCCGTGTTTGCTTGCGAATAAAAAGTTTTTATTTGTACAAAATAGTATGGAAGGGTTTTGCCCTTAAAATACTAGAAAGGAACGTTTATTATGAAAAAGTTTATTTTGCCGATAATTGTTTTTAGTCTTGTTTTTAGCCTAACCGCTTGCACAGGCGGCAGCGACACAACCGAATCTAAAAAAGATGACCTTAAAAACGATGCTCAGTCGATGGTATCGTCGGTTATGTCGGGTGTAGAGAGCGTTGCAGACGGCATTACAGGCGACACAAACGTTGGCGACGCCGGTAAACTTCGCGACGGCGAATACGTTGCAACTTCTGACACCTACGACAACGACGGATACAAAGCAAGAGTTAAAATCGAGGTAGAAAACGGTAAGATTACCGAAGTAGACTGCGACGCTGTTGACAAGGACGGGAACGAGAAGTCCGACAACGACAGCCATAACGATTGGGACGATAAAATCGAACTTTTCGAAGACGCAGTTGTTATGCGCGGTCTTGACAAATTAGAGTTCGCCGAGGATGGCACAGTTGCAGGCATCAACGGTATGGACCTTAATGTTGGCGAGTACAGAAAACTCATTACCGAGGCGCTAAACAAGGCAAAGAAGGATTCTTAAAAAGCGTCTATTACCTCTACTACACCGCTTGAATGGAAAAGCGATGGGGTGATTTTTACGGTATATCCGTGTCCGCTATCGCTTATCCACTCGAATTTTTGTTTGCGAGGCAACGCGCAAGCATCTAAAAGAGTCATTATTACACCGCCGTGGGTTACAACCGCGGCATTATTTATTCCGTGGGATAGCATATCCTCTACTATCTGGCGCAGTCCTATACATACGCGCACCGCGAAATCTTTATTGCTTTCGCCACCAGGCACCTCTGCACGCCCCGAAATCCAAGCCTTATAATCGGGGTTGTCTTCGAGTTCTGCGCCCGATTTACCCTCGAAATCGCCAAAATTAAACTCGGAAAGATTAGGTACCGGTATTGCGGTTTGGTCGGGGTAGATTAAAATGCCTGTTTGCAAACATCTACGTAAAGGACTTGAATACAAAGCGCTTATCGGCGGGTAAATACCCTCGGCGGCTAGTTTTTCAAGTTCGTCCGCGCCCTCCATAGTAAGCGCCAAATCGGTTGTACCAATGAAGCGTCCCTCTAAGTTAGCGGCGGTTTGACCATGCCGGATGAGATGCAAGGTTAAAGATTTCACTGTATAATTCCTCCAAAAGATTTTACAAAATGTATAATTACCACTAGAAATTTTGTGTGTTGTATAGTAATATAATAATATACTACCGCAAAAATTACAAGTGGAGGTTTTTATATGCCACAAAATAAGTTTTCCGAAATCATTGCCGCTACACGCAAAAGGCGTGGTATTTCACAAAAACAGGCAGCGCTTGAACTTGGTATTTCCCAAGCGCTACTATCACACTATGAAAAGGGCATTCGCGAGTGCAATCTAGATTTTCTTGTTAAACTTTCAGATTACTACGGGGTTTCGTGCGACTACCTACTAGGCCACAGCACCGCCAAAAGCAGTCGAACCGCCTCTGCACAACGCCAACGCTCGATGGTTAGAAGCGTTGAGGCTTTGTTGCTTCTTTCAGAGCGTAGCGACGATATAAAACTTGTTTCGGCTTTGAACACTTACCTTAAAAACTGTATCTATCGTGGGCTTAAACTTTTCGACGGAATTTGCAAAGGCTTAAATTTCCAAAGCGACGACACAAGTATATCCTACGCCCTTGCAGATGCCGAAACGCAGTTTGCTATCGCCTACCGCGAGGCGCAAAACCTTAAAGACAACGAAATACCTCTGCATGATTCGAGCCTTGAAAGTCCTATGGCAATTGTAGAGGAACTAGAATCGGCGATGAACGAAAAGGGTCTTTTATAATGGTATACTACACTTCGCTTAATAACTATTTAAAAGGGCGGTTCGGCGGTAAGGTTTACAAACTTTCGCTAACAAGTTCTTGCAGTTGTCCAAACCGCGACGGCACTAAAGGTACGGGTGGTTGCATTTTTTGTAGCGAGGGCAGTAGTGCTTTTCGTCCGCCTTACGACACACCGATAAACCGCCAAATTGATGAGGCGATTTCGCTTATCAAAAAGAAAACAGATTCCGATAAGTATATTGCCTATTTTGCCTCCTACACCGCGACCTACGGGGACATAGACCGCATAGAGAAACTTTTTATGGGTGCAGCCAACGACCCTAGAATTGTTGCCGTTTCTGTTGCCACAAGACCCGATTGTTTGGGCGATGAGGTTATGAATCTGCTAGAAAGGGTCAACGAGATAAAGCCGGTTTTTGTAGAACTGGGATTACAGACCGCGAGCGACGAAACGGCAAAACTGATAAACAGAGGCAGTACCCTTTTAGAGTTCACAGAGGCTATTGAAAAACTAAAAAAGGCAAATATCGAGACGGTCTTGCATATAATTTTAGGGCTACCCACCGAAACACGAGAAATGATGCTAGATACGGTGCGATATGCAGTAAAAACGGGTGTGCAGGGCGTAAAGTTGCAGTTGTTACATATACTTAAAGGCACCCCTCTCTGCGAAATGTACGAGCGCGGCGAGGTAAAGGTGTTAGAGCGTGATGAGTATGCAAGGCTTGTTGCCGAGTGTCTGAGTCTTTTGCCCGAAAGTATGGTTGTGCATAGAATAACCGGCGACGGCGAAAAAGCAAAACTTGTAGCGCCCCTTTGGAGTGCAGACAAGAAAGCCACCCTTGGCGCTATTGCGAAATACGCCATGCCACGCGAATTTTGATGGTTTTTACAAAATATTGTTAACTTTTGCAAACCGCTTGTAAACATATTAAAGGTGTGTCGCTTAATATTTTTAATTGTAGGCCCCACAAAACTTTATATTTTTATTTTTTTAGAGTTGATATTTATCTTAAAATAAAATAGTGGTATAATATATAATTATAAAAAATATAAAATTCATTGCCAAAGAGTGAAAGCGATTTGGCAAACAAGAAAAGAGTGAGTACAATGAAAAATCAATACTTAATCGAATTGATGGAGCGCGTTGAAACACGCAATCCTAACGAGCCTGAATTCCACCAGGCAGTACGCGAGGTTTTAGAGTCTTTAGAGCCTGTTATCGATGCTCGTCCCGAGCTTGTAGAACGTGGCATTATCGAGTCTATGGTTGAGCCAGAGCGTCAAATTTTCTTCCGTGTTCCTTGGGTTGACGACAACGGCAAGGTTCAGGTAAACCGCGGTTTCCGTGTGCAGTTTAACTCTGCTATCGGTCCTTACAAGGGTGGTCTTCGTTTCCATCCTTCCGTTAACGCTTCTATTATGAAGTTCCTAGGTTTCGAGCAGACCTTTAAAAACAGCCTTACCGGTCTTCCTATGGGTGGCGGTAAAGGTGGTTCTGACTTCGACCCACGCGGCAAGTCCGATGGCGAAGTTATGCGTTTCTGCCAAGCATTTATGACAGAACTTTGCAAACACATCGGTGCTAATACCGACGTTCCTGCAGGCGACATCGGCGTTGGCGCACGCGAGGTTGGTTATCTATACGGTCAATACAAAAAGATTCGCAACGAGTTTACAGGCGTTCTTACCGGTAAAGCAATTTCTTCGGGCGGTTCACTAATTCGTCCTGAGGCTACAGGTTTCGGCGCAGTTTACTATGCAAACGAAATGCTTACATATTTTGGCGATACCATTAAGGGCAAAACCTTTGCTATCTCGGGCTTCGGTAACGTTGCTTGGGGTACTGCTAAAAAGGTTGCAGAACTCGGCGGTAAGGTTGTTACCATTTCCGGTCCTGACGGCTATATCTACGACGAAGACGGTATCGTTACCGAAGAAAAAATTAACTTCTTACTCGAGATGCGTTCTTCAGGTCGCGACAAGGTTAAGGATTATGCTGATAAGTTCGGCGTTCCTTACTTCGAGGGTCAAAAACCTTGGGGCACTAAAGTTGACATCGTTATGCCTTGCGCTACTCAAAACGAGGTTGGTATGGCAGAGGCAGAAAAAATTGTTGCTAACGGCGTAAAATACTACGTTGAGGTTTCAAATATGCCTACCACCAACGAGGCTGTTGCATACCTTAAAGCAAACGGCGTTATCGTTGCTCCTTCTAAAGCAGTTAACGCAGGTGGCGTTGCAGTTTCAGGTCTTGAAATGAGCCAGAACTCAATGCGTTACAGCTGGACCGAGGAAGAGGTTGATGCTAAACTTAAACAGATTATGTCAAACATCTTCAAATCTTCTCTCGAGGCTGCAAAAGCTTACGGCATGGAGAACGACTTGGTTGCAGGCGCAAACATCGCAGGCTTCCTAAAGGTTGCCGACGCTATGAAGTGGCAAGGCGTGGTTTAATCCACAACTTAATAAAACTCAAACGGGTGTGCATCTCGCACACCCGTTTTTATTTTTTTCTTATTTTAACGATACCGTATCAAATTCGAATATGTCAAAATACTCGTCTTTCCACTCACACTCAAGCCCTTTTCCGCCATAAACAGCTACACTAATAAAATATTGCGAAGTTTTATAAAACGCCTTCGCCTTATCATCAACAACGGTTGTGTAATACTCTTTTATTATATTTGCGCCTTGTTTTATTTTTGTGCTGTTGTGCAGTATTTCGTTAGGATATTTTTTATATTCATATCTATATTTTTCTATTGTTTCTAACAAAGGCAAGTCTTTTTCTAAATCAGAAAGAGGCAAGATTAAAATCTGCACCGTACTTTCTTTAACAGGGTTGTAATTTTCCCCCGCAAAATATACAAACCTATACCCTGCAGAATCAGGCATAACGGTGCATGCATGAAATTTATATACATCTTTTTTTATTTTAGGAACTATCAATTCATTATTGCTTTTAGCCCAGGAAAGAAAATGCTTGTTATATTCATTCGCTTCATCTATTTTGCTTTCCTTTGCCCATTTGATTAAATAATTGGGTGTAGTATCATCATAAGAGTAATAAGCAAAATTTTGTCCTAACCACTCAGGCTCGGTTTCGCCGATTGCATCCTCATCACTGGTTGCATCTTCGGTTTCTGATGCATTGGATTTTTCACTATTCTTGATGCTTGATGATTTTTCATTGTCTTCTGTAACTACATTAGAGTTAATTATACTTGCACTAGAAACCAATACTGTATTAGAACCACCATTATTCATAGTGCTGTTTTTTTCGCAACCGCTAAAAGCGAATATTAAAGACACTATAAAAATTATTGGATTTAACAATTGCTTTTTCATGTTGGCTTAACCTCCGTATATGCAGTTGTGTATGTCTTGCTTGCATTTATTACATAACCATTGATCTTGGTCATAATCATACATATATATCCCCGTCGTGTTTGGGTTTGGCTCGAATTCAGCCGTTATACACGCTGTGCTATATCCTAAATTTGGATTACATGTTGCACACATCTCTTCTAAGCATTCTCCCTCTGTTCTTAAAGTACAATAACTATCTTTTGCACCCAAACAATGTGCAATTTCATGCAAATACGTGCGATGCGCCCGATGAGCTGAATTTTTAAAATTAGAAATGCTTAATTGTGTATTAAGTTGGTCACGAGAAACGCCTATATTTTGCATTATAATACGCGACTTATATGAACTTGTGCCCAAAGCCACACCCACATTTGTTTTTATTATACCTTTTTTGCCCATCTTTCTTTGAGAACGAAAGCTATGCTTTTTGGTTGGCGTTGCCTTGTGAAAATTCCCTTTTTGTTTCCGTCAAAACGGGTTAAACCGAAAGAGGTCATAAAGTCTGCAAACGCCCACGGGTGCTCGCCAATTACAAAATCGCACGAATCAAGCGCCCTGTTAGTTTCTTTATAATACTCAATTTGATATTCCTCGGAGAAAATCGTTTCAGGCAATTTATGCATACCTGCAATAGTATCTGCACCGTACTCTGTAATCATAACGGGTTTGTTGTACTTTTCGTGCCAAGCATTGAATTCGGCAGTAAGCTTTGGATAAATAGTTTTCAAATTTCCGCGGTCATAGTACCACGAAAAATAGCGGTTTATACAAATCACATCAAAAAGATGCGTAACTTTGTCAAGCATTACCGGTCTCTCAAGCACGTTTACAATAGGTCTTGTGTTATCTAATTCGCGTATATGCTTTACAACCTCTGTAAAATAAGGTACAGCCTTCTCGTCATCTGTTTTTGCCTCATTTGCAACGCACCACATAACAACGCATGGGTGGTTTTTATCGCGCTCGTAAAGCTCGGTCAACACATCCTTATGGTGTTTTAGGGTTTCATTATCTACAAATCCGTCGCGGAACACAGCTTCATCCTCAGGACCCCAGAAGTGCATGCCTACAGAAGGCACTTCATCAATAACCAAAAAGCCTTGGCGGTCTGCCATTTGCATAATTTCCTCTGAATAGGGATAGTGCGATGTTCTGAAAGAGTTGGCGTTTAACCATTTTAGCAGTTCAAAATCGCGAACATTAAGGGCTTCGTCCAAGCCTTTGCCCTTGATATCGCTGTCCTCGTGTTTGCCAAAACCCTTAAAATAAACGGGTTTGCCGTTAACTAAAAACTGTTTATCTGTTACCTTTATTGTTCTAATGCCTATCGGCAAGGTGTAGTGGTCTTCTCCTGCAAAAATTTCCAACTCATAAAGATAGGCTGCGCGCACATTCCAAAAATGTGCTTTTTCTACAATAATTCTGTCTGTGTTTTCGGTTGATTCGCCCACACATTTGCCATCTTCGTCTATAAGTTTAACCTTAAACTCTGTGGCATCTCCTTGTATTTGGATGCTATAATCAACTATTCCGTCTTCACCCGAAATATCAGTTTTTACAGTTATATCCTTGATATATGTTTTTGGGGTTGTGTATATTTTAACGGGTCTGTGAATTCCCGAATAATTAAAGAAATCGAACTGGTACACCTGCTTCTTTTGGCCTTCGGGAAAAATTTTAAGCGCAGGGCTTTCTGGGTCGTTAATCGGGAAAAGGTCTGCTTTGGCATCCTCAATAACACCAAAGGGTAGGCAATCGTGGTCAAGCATATTGCTTACGGCAACGGTGAGTCTGTTTTTGCCTGTACTAACATAACCGCCAAGCTCTGCCTCAAACGGCATAAAACCGCCCTTGTGCCTTGTAATTTCTTTTCCGTTTATATAAACAATCGCGTGGTGGGTAACACTTCCAAAACGCAATACCATACGTTTATCCTGCCAGTCGGTAGGAACAAAAAACTCCCTTTCATACCACACCCAGCCAACGTGGTCCCTTATCTCCTTATCTGTGGTAATATCGTTATAACTTGAAGGAACAGGCATTTCTATATAGTCGGTCAAAGGTTTTTCGTACCATTTTTCCTGGGCGCCTTGGCCCTGTCTGCTTTCTTTTTTAAACTTCCAAACACCGTTTAAAACCTTTACCTGCCTAATTTCATTTTCAACCGGATATAACATACTACTCCTCCTTGTCGTTTTTCTATTACAATTTTATATCACTAACAGTTTTAAGTCAATACGAAGCACATAACAGATTAAAAATTTACAAAAAAACTACTTAAAAAAGAAGCAATCTCCTTAGATAACATACTTTTTTGCAAAGTAAACGATTTAGTGTACACCAATCCTTCGTATTGAATGAAAATAAAGCACTTTTAAAAAAGGCACACTCCGTAAAAGAGTGCGCCTTTAGGCTTGTTTTGGTATAATTTCTATCGTTTGGCATCTAGGTATCTGCAAGCAGAAAGTGCGGCGGTGGCGCCGTCGGCTACTGCGGTTGCGATTTGGCGGATTGTTTTTCTTCTGCAGTCGCCCGCTGTGAAGATGCCCTCGGTTTTGGTTACACAGTCCTCGCCCGAGTTTATATATCCGTACTCGTCTAGTTCGGCGATATTCTCGAATGCCTCATTCTCGGGTTTTAAGCCGATGGCTACAAACATACCGTCTAGTTCTAGTTCGGTGATTTCGCCCGTTGCGGTTTTCTCTACTGTGATTCCGCTAAACTCCAAAGTATCGTTAATTGCCTTTACGGTAGTGCCTAAAATAATCTCTACATTACCGCGGCTAGCAAGTATCTCTTGCAAGCGTTGTTCGCCGGTTAAGAAATCTAAGTTTTGGATAACGTAAACCTTTTTGCTTGTTTCGGAAAGCAGTATAGCCTCTTGCAAAGCCGAGTTACCGCCACCGATAAGGGCAACCGTTTTGCCTTTATAAAAAGCACCATCACAAACTGCGCAGAATGATATACCCTCGCCTATAAAACGCTCTTCGTTTTCTACGCCTAGGTGTCTATGTTGTGCGCCCGTTGCAACGATAACTGCAGGTGCGCGGTAAGCGTTACCGTCGCCCGTTATAACGGTTTTAATATCCCCGTCAACCTCGATACTGGTTACCTCTTCAATCTCTACCTCGGCACCAAGTTCTAGCGCTTGAGCCACCATTTTATCTGCAAGTTCGCTGCCGCTTATACTTTCAAAACCGGGATAGTTCTCAATTTTTGGTGAAAAGGTAATCTGACCACCGAAAACGCCCTTATCTAGAATAAGCACATTTTTATTAGCGCGGCGCGCATAGATTGCGGCAGTTAGACCCGCAGGACCCGCGCCTACTATAATTATATCGTACATAATGAACATCCTTTATCTAAATTTACCGCGGCTCCCAAGAACCGCGGTAAAAGTTTTATTGAGCATTCTTAATAAATTCTTTAATGTTTGCTACTGAAACGTATTTTTCCATCTGACCGCCCGATACAACCACCAAAGTAGGTGCCTGCCTAATACCAAGCGACTCGGTTAAAGCTACGTTCTCTTCTGCCAATACCTTTTGGTATCCGATTTCTGCTTTATCCAAAAGCGCTGCAGCAATTTTACAGTTAGGACAGGTTGCTGATGCAAACATATAAACGCCGTCTGCAAGAGTTGTTGTTTTATTTTCTTCTACTTCCTCTTGCTTGCAATCGCAGCCCTCTCTTACAAGTTTAGATTTTGCAACGTCGTAAACCTTTCTGTCCTTATATTCTTGAGTTTTACCATCATTCCAGTTCTTAACAGGACGATAATAACCGGTAATACGGCTGTAAACCTCTGCCTCCTCACCACAGTGCGGACAACTAAATGCCTCGCCTGCGATATATCCGTGTGTTTTACATACCGAATAGGTTGGAGAAATTGAATAATAAGGCAATCTATAATTTGTTGCAATTGTCTTAACGAGGGTTGCACAACTCTGCCAATTAGGAAGCTTTTCGCCAAGGAAGGCGTGGAAAACAGTACCCGAAGTGTAAAGTGTATGGAGTTCATCCTGCATATCAAGCGCAGTAAATATATCCTCTGTATAACCAACAGGAAGGTGAGAAGAGTTTGTATAGTAAGGTGTTTCGCCTTCGCCTTTTCCTGCAGTAATAATATCAGGATAATGTTTAAGGTCATGCTTTGCAAGACGGAATGCGGTAGACTCAGCAGGAGTAGCTTCAAGGTTATAAAGATCGCCATACATCTCTTGATAGTCCGAAAGGCGCTCTCTCATATGGTTAAGAACATCCTTTGCAAACTTCTGAGTCTTTTCGTCTGTCATATTAGCGCGAAGCCATTTTGCGTTAAGACCTACCTCGTTCATACCAACTAGACCTATTGTTGAGAAGTGGTTGTTGAAGGTGCCGAGATAACGCTTGGTATATGGATAAAGACCTGCGTCAAGAAGCTTTGTAATAACGTCGCGCTTAACCTTTAAGGAACGTGCCGAAATATCCATAACCTTATCAAGACGCTTGTAGAAATCAGCCTCATCATTTGCAAGATAAGCAATACGAGGAAGGTTGATGGTTACAACGCCGATAGAACCGGTAGACTCGCCGCTTCCGAAGAAACCACCCGACTTCTTGCGAAGCTCTCTAAGGTCAAGACGGAGTCTGCAACACATTGAACGAACGTCCGAAGGCTCCATATCCGAATTGATATAGTTAGAGAAATAAGGAGTACCGTACTTTGCGGTCATTTCAAACAGAAGCTTGTTGTTCTCGGTTTCGGACCAGTCAAAATCACGAGTAATTGAATAGGTAGGAATAGGATACTGGAAGCCGCGACCGTTAGCGTCGCCTTCAACCATAACCTCGATGAACGCCTTGTTAACCATATCCATCTCGGCTTTACAATCCTTATACTTGAAATCCATTTCCTTGCCGCCAACAATACAGTTAAGCTCTGCAAGGTCATTAGGAACAGTCCAGTCAAGAGTAATGTTGGTAAATGGCGACTGGGTACCCCAACGAGAAGGAGTATTAACACCATAAATAAAGCTTTGGATGCACTGTTTAACCTCTTTATAGGTAAGGTTATCTGCCTTAACAAAAGGAGCTAAGTAGGTATCAAAGGATGAGAAAGCCTGTGCGCCTGCCCATTCGTTCTGCATAATGCCTAAAAAGTTTACCATCTGGTTGCAGAGTGTTGAAAGGTGGGAAGCAGGTGCAGATGTGATTTTACCCGGAACACCACCGAGTCCCTCTTGGATTAACTGCTTTAACGACCAACCTGCACAATAACCGGTAAGCATTGAAAGGTCGTGAATGTGGATATCAGCGTTTCTATGAGCGTTGCCGATTTCATCGTCATAAACCTCGGAAAGCCAGTAGTTAGCAGTAACAGCACCAGAGTTAGAAAGAATAAGACCGCCTACCGAATAGGTAACAGTGGAGTTTTCCTTAACACGCCAGTCGTTAACATTAAGGTAGTTGTCAATGATAGCCTTGTAGTCAACCATTGTTGCATTGAGGTTACGAACCTTCTCGCGTTGACGACGATAAATAATATATGCCTTTGCAACGTCAGCATAACCTGCTTGAACGAGTACGGCTTCAACGCTATCCTGAATATCCTCAACGGCTACTAAGCCGTCCTTGATTTTTGGTTCGAAATCCGATGTAACCTTTAATGCTAAAAAGTCAATAATGTTTTCATTGAACTGTCTTTCGCAAGCCTCGAAAGCCTGTGATATAGCGCCCGAAATTTTGGCAATGTCAAAATCTGCAATTTTTCCATCACGTTTGTTAACTCTATACATTTTTCTATTCCCCTTTTTTAGATTTATTGCCCGCGAAGCGATGCTGTCGGGACAAATTTTTTAACCTCATTTAGTATGCCCTGTATTTCGTCAGCCGTGAAAGCCGAACCCGTACCGAGCAAATTACCCGAATCGATAAAACCTTGTATAAAATAGTTTTCATCGGGTTTTAAAAGTTTTGCGATTTCTATAAAATCGCCCACCTCGTGTATGCCCTTGACCGCCGTTGTACGAAACTCGTACTTGACGCCACTAGACCTTACAACCTCCATACTGTTTAAAAAGGTGTTAAAATCTACATCACCGCCACATGCTTTGGCATAACCCTTAGGGCTTGACTTAATATCCATAGCAACGTAATCTACAAGCCCGGAAGCCAAAGTTTCTTTTAACCTTTTTGGCAGACTGCCGTTGGTATCAAGTTTTACCTCGAACCCCATAGACTTAACTTCTTTTAAAAACGAAATTAAATCGGGTTGTAAAAGTGGTTCGCCACCGGTAATGCAAACACCCTCTAAAACACCTTGCCTGCTCTTTAAATAACCGAGCACCTCGTTATAAAGGTTGCCAGAGGCATTTGGGGTACGTACCAAGCCGGCATTATGACAGAACGGACAACGCAGGTTGCAACCGCCTGTAAACACAGTGCAAGCAATGTGCGCCGGATAATCTAGCAGGGTGAGTTTTTGAAAACCCTGTATATTCGTACGACTTCCCCCTTACATAATAAGTGTTAATAACACATACCAACGAAGCAGAAATCGCCCGTCGGTTGTGGTGCTTTATTACTATACCACACATATATTGTGGTGTCAACACAAAAACACAAAATATTGTGTTTTCGTCCTTTTTCACAAACAAAATGTTGTTGAATTGTGGGTTTTAGCAAATTAGTGAAAATTACTGACATTTTATACCATTTAGCGACTTGTAACACGAAATATGCGTTGGTTTTTAACAAAACAAAAACCACAATATATAGAAATAGCAACAACTATATATTGTGGTTCTAATTATATCTTCTCGTTTTTTTAAAGAGGCTACATTTATATATATAATATATGTAGCGTTACACTAACAATCCACAGTTTGAGTATATAAAAATTATTCCTTATCCGACAAAACCTTGCCTATATCTAATAAATATTGCTTGTTTTTGTCAGCCATATTTCTAAAAAGATGCAAAAGCATTTCCTCATCGGGTGTAGTACCATTACCATTAGCACAGGTGTGTGATAACAAAAAATCGACACTAACATTAAAATAATCGGCAAAAGAAATTAATGTTTTGAAATCAGGCTGTCGAATGTTACGTATATAATTTCCCAGCGTAGTAGGGGATAAATTAAGGTCTGCAGCTAAACGTTTCTGGGAAATACCGTGCACATCAATAAGTCGTTTTATTATATCGCCCAACAACATAAAAAACACTCCTTGAATAAAATTATATTTTTATGATATACCGAAAGCTAATTATTAAACAAAAATCAAATAGCATTTTTAAAAGATACATATAAATAATAACACAAGAAAAAAATTTTTTTAAAAAAATCCACATTTTGTATTGACAATCCACAGAAAGAAGATTATAATATGGTCGAGATTAATATCTTAATACACAAAATAGGAGGAAAAAAGTAATGATTAAGAGATTAAGCGCACTTCTTTTAGCTTTAATTTGCGCCGTTTCTATGACCTTACCTGCTTTTGCCCAAGAGCATACAGAGCACGGAAACGTAATAGACGGTCTGGACGCTACCTGTACAGTCGACGGATTTTTAGAATATGAAGACGGCTGCAAGATAGCAATTAAAGCTACCGGCCATGATTATAGTTCGGTTACTACTGATTACCACTGTATTGACCAAGCAGAAATAACAACCTACACCTGCAATACCTGTGGTTACACATACGACGAAACTATTAAGGCCACTACAGGCGAGCACACCTGGGAAACTATCGACGCTGTAGAAGCTACTTGCCAAACCGCAGGTAACAACGGTGGTAAAAAGTGCTCAGAATGCGGAGTTAACAAACCAGACGAGATTGCTACAGAAATTCCACAACGCACTCATAACCTTGGAGATGCAAATTCTTCCCTATACCTTTTTGGTAGCACCGAGTCTTGCAACAACGCCGGCAACCCTATCTATAAATGTAAATTCTGTGATTATCAATTTATAGATACAACTAGCAACATTACTGAATATTGCGCAGTTCTAAACTCTGCAAGTGAATATGTTGTAGAAAAAGACTATATTGCTCCTTCTTGTTTCAAAGATGGCAAAGAGGCAGACAAGTACTGCAAGTTCTGTGATGGGCTTGCAAAAACAGGTGCAGTTATTCCTGCTACTGCACAACACGACTTGAAGCTTGAAGGTAAAGTAGAGGCTACTTGCCATTCTGACGGCTATGAAGGCGATATGGTTTGCCAAACTGAAGGCTGTACCTATAAAGAAGCAGGTGCAGTTATTCCTGCTACTGCACAACACGACTTGAAGCTTGAAGGTAAAGTAGAGACTACTTGCCATTCTGACGGCTATGAAGGCGATATGGTTTGCCAAGCTGCAGGCTGTACTTACAAAGAACTGGGCGCAGTTGTTCCTGCTACCGCAAGCCACAACCTAAAGACAGTTAACGCTAAAAAAGCAACCTGTACAGAAAAAGGTTACACCGGTGATAAGGTTTGCCAAAACGATGGTTGCACTTATAAAGAATTAGGCAGTGATATTGCCGTTAAACCACACAATTATAAGATTCATTACGTTGAAGAACCAACCTGCGCAAAAGAAGGCTATGGTTATGACAAATGTAAAGATTGTGGATATTATGACCCTGAAACAGGACATAATATTCCCGCACATTCAGCAACATTAGAGGCTATCCCCGCCGTTGCTCCTACTTGTCAGAAAACCGGTTTAACCGAAGGTCAAAGATGTTCTAAGTGCGAAAAAACTATTAAACCACAAGAGGATGTTCCTGTAATTTCTTGTGACCAAAAAGTTTCTATTCCCGCAAAAGACGCTACTTGTACCGAAGATGGCTATGCAGATGACGGCAAGAAGTGTTCTATGTGTGGCACACAAACAAAAGCTCCTTCTGTAGTTCCAGCTCTTGGACATTTAGAGGACGTAGACATTCCAGCAGTAGATCCTACCTGCACAGAAGACGGAAGCAAAGACGGTAAAAAATGTTCTCGTTGCGGAACCGAAACCGTTGCTCCTACCGTAGTTCCAGCTCTTGGACATTTAGAGGACGTAGACATTCCAGCAGTAGATCCTACCTGCACAGAAGACGGAAGCAAAGATGGTAAAAAATGTTCTCGTTGTGATGAAATAAGCAAAACTCCAACCGTTGTTCCTGCATTAGGTCACCTCAACGACGTAACTCTCGAAGCAAAAGCTCCCACCTGTACTAACACTGGATTAACAGCAGGTGTTCAATGCTCTGTTTGCGGTGAAGTTACTACCCAACAAGCAATTATTCCTACCGATGCTAATGCTCACGTAGAGAAAATAATCCCCGCAGTAGCTCCTACCTGTACCCTTCCCGGTGCTACCGAATGTAAAGTATGTTCTGAATGTGAACTAGTTCTACTTACCCCAACTATTGTTCCATCAACAGGACACAAAAACATTGTTAAAGAATTAGTTAATTGCGCTGAAAACGTTGAAGGCTATACCGTATTCGAATGTGAAGTTTGCGGAGAAGAAAGCAGATACGACTGCGCACACGAAGACGTTAAATTGAACGCCCCCGCTAATTGTACCAATCCGGGCAGAATGGAATATGATTGCGGATATGCTTATGACATTGATGCTCTCGGACACGATAAAATTATTACCCAAGCAGTTGCTCCTACCTGTACCGAAAAAGGCGCAACCGCTGGAATCACTTGTGGTAGATGTTTTAAGGTTATCCTCACCTCTACCGTAATTGATGCATTAGGTCACGATTATTTCACACACGAAGCAAAAGACGTTACCTGTACAGAAGATGGCGTTAAAGCTGTTAGAGAGTGTAAAGTATGTGGCGATAAGCCAGATGGCAACGAAGTAATTTCTGCTACAGGACATAACGTAGTTGATATTCCTGCAGTTGATCCTACCTGCATTACCACCGGTTCTACCGCTGGTAAAGGCTGTACCAAATGTGATTACTTCGAGGTAAAACCTGAAGTTATACCAACAAATAAACACAATTGGGAATTAGATAGCACCCTATCTGTAGCTCCTACTTGTTCAAGAGATGGTACAGAAGTATACTTCTGTAAAGATTGCGGCACACATTACGAAAAGGCTGTGTTCGCAACCGGCAACCACAACTATGTTG
>JAZOQV010000042.1:0-6505 GCA_045656265.1 Acutalibacteraceae bacterium
AACGTAACCGATATTATCGAGGGTTATAGTCCTACCCTTAAATCCTATACGGTAACAAGGTCGGGCGCAGGTCAAAAAATTGCGCAAGCACACGGTATGACGTATTATAACTTGGCTTATGCCTTCCAAAACCGTATCGCAGAGCCTTTGTACGTTCGTTGCCCTTATGACGCACAGGCCGAACAACGTGATATAGAACTTACTACCCACGCAGGTCAAGAGTGCGACTTGGTTATAGAGGGTCATCTAATGGTCCAAGTTGGCGAGCATAAAGAGGTGCTAGGACCTGGCGACAGTATTTATTACGATAGTGATAAACCACACGGTATGATTGCGGTTAATGGCGAAGACTGTGTTTTCTATGCAATAGTTCTTAACCCAACGGGCGAGCCTATTCCTGAACTCGTTCCCGCAAAAATGATTAAGGATAACCGCGTAGTTCATAAAGATAAGAGCAAGCGTATTTATAGCAAGTTTATTGATGTAACCGAGAATGAAAACGGCACACCAACCGCTATCAACTTTAAAAACACCGATAAATTTAACTTCGCTTTTGACTTGGTTGATGAGTTGGCAGAGCGCGAACCTGAAAAACTTGCTATGTTACATATTTCAGACGACCTTACAGAGCGCCGCTTTACCTTTAAAGATATCAAGCGTGCTTCAAACCAGTGCGCTAACTACTTTAAATCGCTAGGTATCAAAAAAGGCGATAAGGTAATGCTCGTTCTAAAAAGGCACTATCAGTTCTGGTTTGCTATGATAGGCTTAAATAAACTTGGCGCAGTAGCAATTCCTGCAACAAATCAGTTATTAGAAAAAGATTTTGAGTATCGCTTTAACTCGGCAGGCGTATCTGCAATAGTTTGCACTGCAGATGGGGATACCGCAAGTCAGGTTGATAAAGCTTCTAAAAAGGCACCAAGCCTTCAACATAAAATCATAGTTAATGGCACTCGCGAGGGTTGGCGCAACTTTGATGAGGAGTTTAGTTTGTTCAGTTCTCATTACGAGCGCACAGAGGATGCACCTTGTGGCGACGACCTAATGCTTATGTACTTTACATCGGGTACTTCGGGCTATCCAAAAATTGCGGCACACAACTATAAATATCCTTTGGGCCATTTCCACACCGCAAAGTATTGGCATAGCGTAGACCCTGATGGTCTTCACTTTACCATTTCCGATACAGGTTGGGCAAAGGCTATGTGGGGCAAACTTTATGGTCAGTGGCTATGTGAGGCGGCCACATTTGTATACGATTTCGAGCGTTTTGATGCGGCAAAAATTATGCCTATGTTCAAAAAGTATCAAATAACCACCTTCTGCGCGCCACCTACAATGCTTAGAATGATGATTAAGCAAGACCTTTCAAATTACGATTTCTCATCCGTTCAGCATATGACTACTGCGGGCGAGGCGTTAAACCCTGAGGTTTACAGACAGTTTGAAAAGGCAACAGGACTTCAGATAATCGAAGGCTTCGGTCAGTCCGAAAGCACTATGATTATAGGTAATATGGTAGGTGCTCCCCATAAAATTGGTTCAATGGGTAGGGCAGTACCTGTTTACGACGTAGATATTGTTGATGCCGACGGTAACTCTGTTCCCGATGGTGAAACGGGCGAAATCGTTGTTAATTTACAAAACGGCTCGCCTTGTGGTTTGGCGGTTGGTTACTATAACGACCCCGAAAAAACTGCAGAGGCTTGGCACGATGGTTTCTATCACACAGGCGATACCGCTTGGCGTGATGAAGACGGCTTCTTCTGGTACGTAGGTAGGGTAGACGATGTTATTAAATCATCGGGCTACCGCATAGGACCTTTCGAGATTGAAAGTGTTATTATGGAACTACCATACGTTTTAGAGTGTGGCGTTTCTGCCGCACCTGACGAGGTTCGTGGTCAGATAGTTAAAGCAAGCATCGTTTTGGTAAACGGCACCGAAGGTACAGAAGAATTAAAGAAAGAAATTCAAAAATATGTTAAGGATAGAACCGCACCTTATAAATATCCACGTATAGTAGAGTTCAGAACCGAACTTCCAAAAACGGTTAGCGGTAAAATCCAACGTAATAAACTATAAATTATGGAATTTAAAAGACTAACACTGCTTTGCGGCCATTATGGTAGCGGTAAAACAAATATCGCTGTTAATATGGCTTATGACCTTAAAAAGCAACACGAAAGAACTATAATAGCAGACCTTGATATTGTTAATCCTTATTTCCGCACTAAAGACAGTAGCGGCGAGTTCGAGGATTTGGGCATCCGCCTAATTTGTTCGGATTATGCTAATAGCAACGTGGATATTCCTGCTCTTCCGCAAGATATTTACGTGCTAACCGAGGATAAGGGTGTTAAGGCGATTATAGACGTTGGCGGCGATGATAGGGGCGCGTTGGCTTTAGGCCGCTTAACCCCTGCAATTTTAGCCGAGAACGATTATAATATGTTTATGGTACTTAATTTCTACCGCCCGCTAACACGCGATGCCGAATCGGTATTAGAGGTTATGGCAGAAATTGAAACTGCTTGTGGCATTAAGTTCACGGGGCTTATAAATAACTCTAATCTAGGGGTAGAAACCACCGCCGAGGACGTTGTTTCAACCAACCAAAAGGCATTAGAGGTAGCTAAACTTACAGGGCTACCGCTTGTGCTTACAACAGTGGACGAAAGCATTTATGGAGAGGTTAAGGATAAACTCCAAAACGTGCTACCGCTTAAATTGCAAAGCAAAATTATATAAACCCAATCACAAAGTGATAATAGATAAAAGGAGTGCTGAATATGGCAAAGTTAACCTTCAAAACTGACAACTGTAAGGGTTGCGGGCTATGTATCGACGTATGCCCAAAGAAAATTTTAAGACTTGCTCCTGATAAGATTAACAAAAAGGGGCATCATCCTGCAGAGGTTGTAAATCAAGAGGAATGTATAGGCTGTGCTTTTTGTGCAACCATGTGTCCCGATTGCATAATCAAGGTGGAAAGGTAAGTGAAAAGTAATGGCAGATAAAGTTTTAATGAAAGGTAACGAAGCTATTGCAGAGGCTGCAATAATAGCAGGCTGTAAGCACTACTTCGGTTATCCTATCACACCGCAAACCGAAATTGCGGCATATATGGCAAAGAAAATGCCAAAAATCGGCGGATGTTTCTTGCAAGCAGAAAGCGAAGTTGCCGCTATAAATATGGTATATGGTGTTGCTTCAACAGGTAAAAGGGTTATGACATCATCTTCTAGCCCAGGTATATCTCTAAAAAGCGAAGGTCTTTCATATTTAGCAGGTGCAGACCTACCTTCGCTCGTTGTTAACGTTCAGCGTGGTGGCCCGGGTCTTGGCGGTATTCAACCTAGCCAGTCTGACTATTTTCAGGCAACAAAAGCAGGCGGCCATGGCGACTTTAGAATGATTGTTCTGGCACCTTCTTCTGTTCAAGAGATGGCAGAACTTACTATTAAAGGTTTTGAGTTAGCCGATAAATACCGTATGACCTCTATGATTCTAGCAGACGGTACTATGGGTCAGATGATGGAGCCCGTATCGCTTGACTATGATATTAAGCCCGAACCCGAAAAACCTTGGGCAACCACAGGTACTAAAATGGAGCGCGAGCATAATATAGTTAACTCGCTTTCTCTAGTTCCCGAAGAGTTAGAGCAACTAAACTTCGAGCGTTACGAGAGATATAAGAAAATCGAAGAAACCGAAGTTATGTATGAAGAGTATATGATGGAGGATGCAGAAATTTGTATTGCGGCTTTTGGTATCGCATCACGCGTTGCTAAAAATGCAATCAATGCTGCAAGAGAGCAGGGCATCAAGGTTGGTATGATTAGACCTATTACCTTGTGGCCATTCCCAGTAGCACCTTTTAAAGCCGCCGCAGATAAGGTTAAGTCCTTTATCTCGGTAGAACTTTCAATGGGTCAGATGATTGAAGACGTACGTTTGGCAACCGAATGCAAAAAGCCCGTAACTCTTTGCAATCGTGCAGGCGGTATGATTCCGTCGCCCGAACAGGTGCTAGAGGCTATTATAGAAGCAAATAATGGAGGTGCAAAATAATGGTAGTTTTTGATAAACCACACGCTTTACGCGACGTTCCAATGCACTATTGCCCCGGTTGTACCCACGGTATTATTCACCGCTTGGTTGCCGAGGTTATAGATGAACTTGGAATTGAAGGCAGAACTATCGGTATTGCACCGGTTGGTTGTTCTGTTATGGCATATAACTATTTTAATTGCGATATGATTGAGGCGGCTCATGGTCGCGCACCCGCTATCGCAACAGGTGTTAAGCGTTCGGACCCTGAAAACAACATTGTTTTTACATATCAAGGCGATGGCGACTTGGCATCTATCGGTATGGCAGAAACCGTACACTCTGCTGCTAGAAACGAAAACATTACAGTTATCTTCGTAAACAACGCTATTTACGGTATGACAGGTGGCCAGATGGCACCTACATCGTTGCCTGGTCAGGTTACACAAACCTCGCCTTATGGTCGTGATGTTAACCACTGCGGTTATCCTATCAGGGTTTGCGAAATGCTTTCAGAACTTGAGGGTCCCGAGTATTTAGAGCGTGTTACGGTTAATAGCGTAAAGAATATTAAAAATGCTAAAAAAGCCATCAAAAAGGCATTCCAAAACCAAATTGATGGTAAAGGCTTCTCGTTAGTAGAGGTTGTTTCTACCTGTCCTACCAACTGGGGTATGACTCCTCAGGCAGCGCTAAAATGGGTTGACGAGGCTATGTTGCCTTACTATCCACTTGGCGTTTACAAGGATAGGTCCGCAGAAAAGGAGGAAGCATAATGGCTACTACACAAATGTTATTCTCAGGCTTCGGCGGTCAAGGTATACTTTTCTCGGGAAAGTTTATTGCTTACAAAGGCCTTATTGAAGAAAAGCAGGTTAGTTGGTTACCTTCATACGGTCCTGAAATGCGTGGCGGTACTGCAAGTTGCGGCGTAATTATCAGTGATGAGGGCGTTGGTTCTCCAATCGTTTCTACACCCGACATTCTTATTGCTATGAATCTTCCATCTTTAGATAAATATGAAAGCGCAGTAGCAAAAGGCGGCGTAATCATTGCCGATTCTTCACTTATCGAGCGTAAAGTAGAGCGTACCGACATAGAAACCTACTATGTGCCTGCAACAAAACTAGCTAGTGATAACGGTATGCCTAAACTTGCTAATATGATTATTTTAGGTAAACTTTTAAAGGTTTTGGGCGATTATAACGAAGAGGCTATAACCGCTACACTTAAAAAGGTTATTCCACCTAAAAAGGCAGATATGCTCGAGATCAACCTAAAGGCAATTAAATTAGGCGCTGATTACTAATTTTTGAAAGGGTGTTATAAATGGATATTAAATTTATAAAAAACGAAAACCCAAGTGAAAAACCCGATAGCAGTACGTTAGGTTTTGGTAAAATTTTTACCGACCATATGTTTATGATGGACTACTCTAAAGAAGAGGGTTGGCACGATGCGAGAATAGTTCCTTTCGGACCTATTGCTTTGCATCCTGCATCAACAGTTTTGCATTACGGTTCAGAGATTTTCGAGGGCTTAAAGGCTTATAGAAAAGCAGACGGAAGCGTGCAAATGTTTAGACCTGAGGAAAATATTGCAAGGCTTAATCGTTCGGCAGAAAGACTTTGTTTGCCACAAATCCCAGAAGATTTGGCATTAGAGGTTCTAACAAAATTTGTTGAAACCGAAAAAGATTGGACACCTTCGGCTGAAGGCACTTCACTTTACCTTCGCCCATTCCTATTTGGTAATGACGAGTCTTTGGGCGTTCACGCAGTTCATAATGCAACCTACGTTATAATTGCATCTCCCGTTGGCAGTTATTATAAAGAGGGTATTAACCCCGTTAAAATTATGATTGAAGACGAGGATGTTCGTGCAGTTCGCGGCGGTACAGGTTACGCTAAATGCGGCGGTAACTATGCCGCAAGTAACAGAGCAGGCGAGCGCGCAGAGAAACAGGGCTATTCACAGGTATTGTGGTTAGACGGTGTTGAAAGAAAGTATATCGAAGAAGTTGGCGCTATGAACGTTATGTTCAAAATCTCAGGCGAGATTGTAACACCAATGCTTTCAGGCTCAATCCTTCCAGGTATTACCCGTAAATCTTGCATAGAGCTTTTAAAGAGCGAAGGCTATAAAGTTACCGAAAGACTCATTAGTATTGACGAGCTTGACGAGGCTATGGCTAACGGCACTTTAGAAGAGGCTTGGGGTTGCGGTACTGCGGCAGTTGTTTCTCCTATTGGCGAGCTTTGCTATAAAGGCAAGAAGTACACCGTTGGCGGCGGCAAAATCGGCGAGGTAACCCAACACCTTTACGATACCCTAACAGGTATCCAGTGGGGCAAAATCGAAGATAAATTCGGCTGGACCTACAAAATAAAATAATCTTAAAACAAGGCGGCTAGTCCGCCTTGTTTTTTTATTAAAAAGGTGTTGACAA
>JAZOQV010000043.1:0-3520 GCA_045656265.1 Acutalibacteraceae bacterium
AGTGAGGACTGCATAGCAGAAAAGACCGAAATCAAGATAAATCTTGGCGATATGGAGGAGTTTACTTTAAAGGGTACTGTTATACTCGAAAAGGGTTGGACAAAGTACGATGAGTATACTCAAAAGGATAAAATTTTGCCAAGGCTAGAAAAAGGCGACAAAGTAAATCATAATTTCACTTTAAAGGAAAAGGAAACCACACCGCCAAAGCATTACACCATTGAAACACTTAATAATTACCTCAAAAATCCATTCAAAGAGGAAAAGGCGGGCAACGTAGAGGGTATCCCTGACGATTACGATGACACCGAAGATTACCGCGCAATGTTCGAGGGCCTGGAACTTGGCACCGAGGCTACAAGAACAGGCATTATAGATAACGCGAGAAAAAGTAAATACATCGAACTTAAAAAGGACGTTTATCACATTCTGCCCGATGGCGAGTATCTTATAGAACAACTTTCGCGCATGGAAATAAGTATGGATAAATATAAAACAAGTACAGTAGGAAGAGCTTTAAAAAAGGTGTTTCGTAGCGAAATTTCTGTCAATGAATGTGTAGATATTGCAAAGCAAGAGGTAGCAGAGGTTTTCTCTAGTAAGCAACAAAGCATAGAAACCGATACAGATAGCGGTTTTTACGGGGAAGAGGTTGGTGAATGTCCTCTTTGCAAATCTAAGGTTATTAAAGGCAGATACGGCTACGGTTGCAGTGGCTACCGCGAGGGTTGCAAATTCAGAATTAGCGGCTTCATTTGCGGCAGAGTAATTTCAATAGCAAACGCAAGACTTCTTTTAAAAGAGGGCAAGACCGCTAAAATTCAAGGCTTTATATCCAAAAACGGCAAACCCTTTGATGCAACACTAAAATTAGAGGACGGAAAGGTTAACTTTTCGTTTTAAGGAATGTTAGTATGAAAAATACAACACTTTGTTATATTGAAAAAGACGGAAAGTATCTTATGATGCATCGCGTAAAAAAGCAAAATGACCTTAATCACGATAAGTGGGTAGGGGTTGGAGGCAAATTTTTAGAGGGCGAAAGCCCTGAAGATTGCTTGCTTCGTGAGTGCTATGAAGAAACGGGTCTTACCTTAACCGAGTATAAATACTGCGGTATAGTTACCTTTGTTTCTGACGAGTGGGAAAACGAGTATATGCACCTGTTTTTAGGGTTAGACTATAAGGGTGAAATAAAAGAATGCGACGAGGGAAATCTAGAGTGGATAGATAAAGAAAAGGTGTTAAGTTTGCCTATCTGGGTTGGCGACAAAATCTTTTTAAAACTAATAGAAGACCACAAAAGACCGTTCTTTTCGTTAAAACTAGTGTATTGTGGCGAAAAATTAGTAGAAGCGGTGCTTGATGGAAAGCGAATTTCAGCGGAGGTAGTGTAAATGAATATTTGTGTATACGGTGCGGCGAGTAACGATATTTCGCCTAATATTATTAAGAAAACCGAGGACTTGGGGCGAGAAATGGCAAAAAGAGGGCATGCCCTTGTTTTCGGAGGCGGTAATAATGGTATGATGGGTGCTTCGGCGCGTGGCGCACATGAAGGCGGCGGCGAAATAATTGGCATCGCACCAAGATTTTTTAATGCCGATGGTGTGTTTTTTGCAGGTTGCACCGAATTTTTTCTTACCGACACAATGCGCGAGCGCAAAAAACTTATGGAAGAAAAGTCGGATGCTTTTATCGTAACCCCCGGCGGTATCGGCACTTTTGATGAGTTTTTTGAAATACTAACTTTGCGTTCTCTAGGTCAGCATACAAAGGCGATTGCTGTATATAATATAGATGGATATTATAACGCATTAGAGGACCTTTTGGATAACGCTGTAAAGGGCGGTTTTATGAAAAAGGCCGCCAAAGATTTAATTGGCTTTTTTGATAACGAAAAGGAACTGCTTGATTATATCGAGAACTATAAAGGCGAAACTGTAACAGCGTTTGATATGAAGAATATTGGGAGCGAAAACGATGAATAAACGTAGGCTTGAAAACTATGCAAAACTAATTGTTAAAAAGGGAATAAACTTAAAGTCGGGTCAGGACGTTGTAATTCGAGCCGACTTAGATAGGCCCGAGTTTGTAAAACTAGTGGTTGAAACTGCATATAATGCCGGTGCAAGAAAGGTAGAGGTAGAGTGGGATTATCAACCCTTAACTGTACTTCATATAAATTCTCGCAGTGTAGAAACGCTAAAGGATATTCCGCAGTGGGAGATAGATAAATTAAGTTATAGGCGCGATACCTTGCCGGCTATGATATATCTTCTATCCGAAGACCCTGACGGTTTGCAGGGAATTGACCGCGAAAAGCACGCCATAAGCGTTCAGGAAAGATACAAAAAAATCAAGGCAATCCGCGACGATATGGAGAATAAATATCAGTGGTGTATTGCGGCAGTACCGGGTCTAAAATGGGCTAAAAAAATGTTTCCTGGTGCAAGTGATGATGAAGCAATAGAACTACAATGGCAGGCGATTTTAGATACATCGCGTGTAGATGATGACCCACTTGCCGCGTGGGATGACCATAATAAAGAGCTCAAAAAAAGGTGCGACTATCTTAATTCATTAGGTATTGAAAAATTGCATTATACCGACCAGAATGGCACAGATTTCACGGTAGGACTTATGGATAACGCACTCTTTTTAGGCGGTGGCGAGTACACCCTTTCGGGCAATTTCTTTAATCCTAACATTCCCTCAGAGGAAGTTTTTATAACCCCAAAACGAGGCGAAGCAGAGGGTATAGTTTATTCTTCGCGCCCGTTCTGCTACAGAGGAGAACTAATAGAAGATTTCTATATAAGGTTTAAAGATGGCAGAGCGGTAGAGTGGGATGCTAAAAAGAACAAAGAATTGCTAACTACTCTAATAAATATGGACGAGGGCGCGCATTATCTTGGCGAGTGTGCTTTAGTGCCACACGATTCGCCCATTAGTAATAGCGGCTTACTGTTCTATAACACCTTGTTTGACGAAAATGCCGCTTGCCACCTAGCAATAGGTGAGGGCTTTTCAAACTGTATTAAAGACTACGATAAGTACACTTTAGAAGAATGCAGAAAAATGGGTGTTAATGAGTCTATGATACACGAAGATTTTATGATTGGCACGGCAACACTTAACATTACCGCAATTTTAAAAGACGGTAGTGAAGTGCCAATATTCGTAGACGGCAACTGGGCTGAAAACTAAACTCTACTAAAATAAAGTTACACCCGCAACTGTTCGGTTGCGGGTGTATTGTTTTGATAAAAAATGCAGTGGGCGAACCCACTGCATTTTAGTTTGGTTTAATTATTTAACCTTAACTTTTTTAACTGCCGACCAACTTGACTTGTAACTGCTACCTTTGGTAACGCGTACGCGAACATAATAGGTCTTTTTGCTCTTTAATTTCTTAACTGTCTTAGAAACAGTTTTGTTCTTGGTTATCTTTACAGTCTTTGCACCTTTAAACGATTTAGAAGTGCTATACTGAATTTCGTAACCAGAACCCGATGTC
>JAZOQV010000044.1:0-6839 GCA_045656265.1 Acutalibacteraceae bacterium
GTATATCAACACCCGCAGCGCCTGCCTCAAGGCCCATCATAAGAAGATTTATTCGTTCTTCTTCGCTGGTTTCGAAAACGTCCCACTCCATAGTTTGATTATAGTTAAGCACCAAAATAGGAAGTTTTGAGAACTCGATAATTTTCTTTATAGATTCGACGTTTTTGTATTGGTCGTCCAAGCAAGAGAGGTGCAGGTCAATTCCTTTAGCGCCCTTTAGTTCGCTTTCTCTTACCTGTTTCATAGCCTCGAACGGTGTTCTTGCCCTTACAACACCCGTTAATACAGGCGCCGTATTTGCAACAAATGATTTTCTCACTGCACACACACCTTTTATTTATTATTAGATTCGCTCGCGGTTTTCGCGGGTGATTTTTTCTAGGAACGCCTCTAAAGTCATGGTTTCGGTTTCGGCGGTGTCGCGGTTTCTTACAGAAACTGTGCCCTCTTCCATTTCCTTTTGACCGATAATAACCATATAAGGAACTCTGCCAACAACCTGCGCTTCACGAATCATATAACCGATTTTCTCGTTTCTGTTATCTAATTCGCAACGAATGCCTGCATCACGAAGCGCGTTGTAAACCTTTTCGCCGTACTCGGTAAACTTCTCTGAAACAAGTAAAACCTTTGCCTGTGTAGGTGCAAGCCATACAGGGAATTTACCTGCAAAATGCTCGGTAATAATACCGATAAAACGCTCGATAGAGCCAAAGCAAACACGGTGAATCATAATAGGTCTTTGCTTTTCGCCCTTGTCGTCAACATACTCAAGCTCGAAATTGATAGGCATCTGGAAGTCTAACTGAATAGTACCGCACTGCCAGGTTCTGCCAAGGCTATCTTCTAGATGGAAGTCGATTTTTGGTCCGTAGAAAGCGCCGTCGCCCTCGTTAATGGTGTATGGTAGACCGAGTTCTTTAAGCGCATTTTCAAGGCCTGAAGTTGCGGCTGCCCAATCCTCGTCGCTACCCATACTGTCTTCGGGTCTAGTTGAGAGTTCTACGCTATACTTAAAGCCGAACTTTGAATAAACCTCGTTAATAAGGTTAACAACACCAACGATTTCGTCGGTAATCTGCTCTCTTCTCATAAAGATATGCGCATCGTCTTGAGTAAAGCAACGTACACGGAAAAGACCGTGCAAAGCGCCTTTTAATTCGTGGCGATGAACCAAGCCTAATTCGCCCATACGAAGTGGCAAATCGCGGTAACTGTGGGGTTGACTTCTGTAAACCATAACGCCGCCCGGGCAGTTCATAGGCTTAATGCAGTATGTTTCCTCGTCAATAGTGGTAGAGTACATATTATCTTTATAGTGGTCCCAGTGGCCGCTTGTTTCCCAAAGTTGACGGTTCATAATAAGCGGAGTTGAAACCTCTACATAATTATCCCTGTAGTGAATATCGCGCCAGTAGTCGATAAGGGTGTTTTTAAGCACCATACCTTTTGGCAAGAAGAATGGGAAACCGGGTGCTTCGTCCTGGAACATAAACATACCCATTTCTTTACCAATTCTGCGGTGGTCGCGCTTTTCTGCTTCCTCTAAAAGAACGAGATAATTATCAAGTTCTTCTTGGGTTCTGAATGCAGTACCTTTGATACGGGTTAGCATCTTGTTGTTTTTATCGTTCTTCCAATATGCGCCCGACTGACCCATAATTTTGAAAGCCTTTAGCGCCTTTGTGTAGCAAAGATGAGGACCAACGCACATATCAACATAATCGCCCTGTTTAAAGAAACTAATCTCGGCATCGGGGTCGAGGTCGCCAATATGCTCAACCTTATAAATCTCGCCTCGCTCTTCCATGTGTTTTATTGCCTCGTCGCGAGGTAGCACATAGGGGCGCAAAGGCAAGTTTTCTTTAACTATCTTTTTCATTTCTTTTTCGATAGCCTGTAAATCCTCGTCCGAAAGTTTGGTGTCGCCCAAGTCTACGTCATAGTAGAAGCCGCTATCGTTAGCAGGACCATAGGCAAACTTTGCGTGTGGATATAGGCGTGATACTGCCTGTGCCATAATGTGTGCGGCGGTGTGGCGAAGTATGTGCAACTCCTCCTCAGGTGCACATTGGTCGGCAGTGCCGTTAGCATAAATAACTTTCATATTTTTTACTCCTTTTGGTTTTGCGCGCAAAAAAATAACACCTTTGACGGCAATTCTGCCATCAAGGGTGCAATTAGCACGGTTCCACCTTGGTTTTTAACTTTTTACCTTTAACGCAGGTCTTACGGCTTTGCTTACTTTTAAAACATTTGGGCAAAGCAGCTAAGGAATGGTCTTCACAAAATGTCCCGATGTGCTTGCACCAACCGCACACTCTCTAAACTAAGACTAATTTTGCTACTCTTTCCCTCACGGCTATTAACAAAATTATTTTAACACAAGCCACCCGTGGTGTCAAGTGCCGTTTGCTTATCAAAATTGCCCTTTTCGGTAGTTGTTTTCTATCCGTTTTGGTTGCAAGCCAAAACACCTTACTTATTACCTCTTACCTCTTACTTATTACCTAAAAACGCACCGCCGTAGCGGTGCGTTTTGTCTAGCTTCTAGCATCTAATATCTAATGTCTAGAATTACATTTCGCCTTCGTGCTTTGCGGATTTTTTCTTGTTAGAAGTAAGTGCTACCTCGCCTTTTAGATACATAGCGATGATGCCAAGCACAACCGAAATTGTTGAAATATAAATTATTACGGGGATAATCTGTTTTGAAATAAAGAGACAGATTGCAGTAGCGGTTTCGCCGCCGATGATTAGCGCCGCGATAAAACCGAAGAAGGTTAAACCGCCTGCAAAGAGAGAAACTGTAATGCCGTAACCGAAAATTACGCGGATTACGTCGCTGATTTTAGAACAAATTTCTTTAAACTTTTTCATAGCAGTACCTCCTTTAAGCGCCTACGGGTAGCCAGCCCATAAGGACAACTACCTGCAAGATAAACTGGGTGGCAACCCACCACCAGTCGTTCTTAACTGTTTTTGAGAAATCGGACTCTGCTATTGACATACCCGCATATAGTCCCAATGCCAAAGGTGGTGTGATACCACACATAACACCGCAAATACAAGGTAACATAGCGGCGGCAACCATTGGGTCAACGCCAACGTTTGCAAGCACAGTTATAAACATTGTACCAAAGATAACAACCTGTGATGAACCGGGCACAACCATACCCATAAAGCAGGTTATTATGCAGATAACGAGTACTGTGCCGAACTTACCAATGTTTAAGCCACTGATGATAACGCCAAGGTCCTCTGCAACGTTAAGTTCTGCAAAAAGCGCGCCTATCATATAACCAAACACACAAACTGCGATGGTAGGGGCGATAGTTTTAACACTGTTCGAGAATATTTTTACTATATTGCTTAATTTAACAACAGACTTGTCTTTAGCAATTAAGCAAGAGTATGCCGCGGCAATACCACCGATAAAGAGAAGAATTGAACTAGAAAGTGCCTTTGCGCCGTCTGCACCCAATCGTGCGGTAAAGAATGTATCTTTAAATACAGCATCTAAAACGAAAGGCAAAATAATGATAACGGGCAAAAGTAATGCCTGCCAGCCTGTTTTGATGGTTTCTTTCATACTTGGCAAATCTTCTTTTTTCATTGGCTTAACCTTATAATATTTGCAGAAAGCAAAAACCATAAGAATTCTTTGCAAAATAAACCAAAGTGCAATTGCCCAAAGCACCATCCAGAATTTACCTGTTGATGCCTCCTCGGTGCCGGTTGCAACACAGAAGGCTGTGTATGCGCCCATAGCGGCAACGATATTAGAAGAAGGGGGTATCATATTACCTAGGTAACTAGCGTTGCTTTCAATATTAGCGGCAAGTTCTGCGGGGAAGCCCGAACGCTTCATAGCAGGAATGGTAATAGAACCCGTTGCCATAACGTTTCCGGGGCCAGAGCCCGAAAGTGCGCCCATAAAACTACTTGCAACAACGGCAGCGTAGCCTGCGCCACCCGAAATTCTACCAACAACCGATAGAATTACCGCGATACAACTGTCGATAATCTTTGTTTTTGTTAGTATGATTGACATTGCAACGAATGCAACCATTGAGTATAGCAGTGAGGTTTTAAGGCCTGCGTTAATATAGCCCCAAATACTGCCCCATGTGTTAGTAATTGCAACCAAAACTATAAAACTTAGTAATACGCCTTCGTAAACAGGGCGCTTGATTACCAAAAACCATACACATATTACTGCTAGCATTATGCCTAAGTACACTAGTGATAATGGCATTTTTCATACTCCTTTCAAATTCCGTTTAGGTTATGGGTTTTATTACCCAACGGTTATATTATACCAAAAATTTTAAAAATGTCAAGTGTTTTTTTGATTTTCTTTGGTTGTTGCAATTTGTGGAGAAAAGTGATAAGATATATGTAATGAACTTCTAGGGGGTAGTTTTTATGAACTCGCGTCAGTTACAATATGCGGTGCAGTTATCAGAAGTTGGCAGTTTCTCGAAACTTGCCGAAACTCTGAATGTTTCGCAACCTGCATTAAGTAAGCAGATACTATCGCTTGAAAAAGAACTTGGCGTTAAACTTTTTAAAAGAACAAGCAACATTGTTACCCCTACCCCTGCGGGCGCTCATTTTGTTAAAGAGGCACGCGAAATTCTTTATAAAGAAGACCAACTTATTAAATCTATGATGCAGTACAAGTCGGGCGATAAGGGCGAACTGGTTATTGGCGTAACACCCTTTAGAAGCAGTTACCTTATGCCCTCGCTTATTAAAAAACTTACCTCGAAATTTTCGGGTCTTGGCGTAAAACTTATAGAAGAAGGCAGTGAACAATTGCGCCACGATGCTACCGAGGGTAAATTTGACTTTGCGATTATTAACCTACCGGTTGACGATAGCGTTTTAGAAGTAACCGAACTTGAACCCGACCGCTTGGTTTTGGTTGTGCCGAACTCACTTTGCGAAAAACACGGTTTAAGTGGTAAAAGCATAAGTTTTAAAGAGTGCAAAAAACTGCCATTCATCGTGGTTAGCGCAACACAAGAAATGCGCGTACTTTTCGATAAACTTTGCGCCGCTACCAACGTATACCCTAAAATTATAGCTGAAGTAACGGGGCTTGTTACTGCTTTAGAAATTGCCCTTTCGGGCGCAGGAGCAACTCTACTCCCTAAGCAATTCGTTAATAGCCGAATGGATAGCGGCGAGTTTTCACTTTTTGAACTTACCGACAATACTACTATGCGCCAACCCGCCGTTGTTCGCAAAAAAGGTCAGTATAAATCCAAGTACACCGAGCAGGCCATTAAATTTTTAAAAGAACAAAACTAAAAAGCAAAACCACCCAAAAAATTGGGTGGTTTTTTATATGTTTTCAGTTTTCTTGAAATATCTTAACATACATATAATAATAACTATACCGAGCATCGCGAAAACAGCGGCTACAAGCATACCTGCTTTAAGTCCGATTTGTTCAGGGCTTAAAAGTAGTGCTTTAGAAAGGCTTTGCGCGATGCCACCTGTAGACATCTTATCTATAACTACGCCCACAAGTTGCGGCGCCACAGAACTGCCGAAGTCTCCGCCCGCCGCCATAAGCGCGTATGCCGCAACGCCAACACCGGGCATTTTTTCTTCCATAAATATTAAGGTTCCGGGCCAAAGCATTGACGAGCAAGCGCCGACAAGCACGCAAGCAATCATTGCAACAATCGGAACAGTGCAAAGACCTGCTAATAAATAGCAAAAGAAGGAACCGCACATACCAAAGAGCAACACTCTACCTATGTTCTTTCCACGTTTCGCATATAGGCTTCTGCCAAGGCCTAAAAGCACAGCAAAAAGGCAAAGACCTAAAATATCGCCCACCATTTTGGGAATTTGCAAGGCGCTTTCTATATAACTTGAAATCCAGTTGGTCATAGAATTTTCTACCGCGCCGCCCAAGAAAATACAAGCGGTGCAGAACGCAAGCCCCAAACCTCTTTTGCTTTTTTTGGTAGCAGATTTTTCGCCAAACTGCATTGGCGGAATGGGTGCTAGGGTATAAAGAATTGCGGGGATAATGGGTAATGCTGCGAAAAAGATGGTCAAGTACATCCAGTTGGCAGTTGAGAAAATTTTAAGAAATACAGAACTTACCACAACCACCATTACAACGCCGTAGGCGTATAAAGAGTGCAGAAAACTCATATCACGCTCGGGGTTATCAGAAGGTAATGCCGCTACGATAGGGCTTATAAGCACCTCGCCCAAACCCGACGCTATCGAGAAAATCACCGTGCCTACCGCCAATCCAAGATAAGCATACTGTGGCAAAAAGGTTGGCACAAGCGCATATATCAAAAGGCCTAGCGTGGTTAAAAGAGGCATTATCTGTACCGTTCTTTTAATATTAAAATGTTTAGAAAAAAACGTAAAAATAAGGTCGATTACCAGTTGCGAGCAAAAGTTTATAAGCACCAACGTTCCAAGCAAGGTATAGGAAATACCATAGGTTTGATGAAAGGTTTGGAATAGTAGTGGCGGCAGACTAAAAACCGACGACGAGGCTATATACGAAAAATAGCAAGCGCGTTTTGTTAGTTTATAATTCATACTAGTCGTCCATCTCGAACTGCGGTTTGTATTCGTCGTAGTCTTTCCCCTTGCGACCTTTATAGTTTTTCAAATCGGCAGGCGCTTCTTTGTTAACCCTTTTAAGATTTGGGTAAACACCGCACTTTTGACAGGGAGCCAAAAGATTATTTTGGTTTTTACATAGTGGGCAAAACCACTTGTTGCCTTTGTAGACCGAAACTTCAAGGTTAGCGCACTTTTCAAAGCGCCATTTTCTTAAAAAATTACGCAAA
>JAZOQV010000045.1:0-2174 GCA_045656265.1 Acutalibacteraceae bacterium
TGCCCCTGCCAAAAAAGAAACCACCCAACAGGGTGGTTTTTGTATATAACAGAAGAAGGACTCGAACACCGAATTTCACAGCATATATATTTACCATAAATCCAAGATTATTTTTATTGCGTGCAGCGGGGGGTTGTGGTATACTGTAAAAAACTAAAGTTAGGGGATAAGAGAATGTTTAGTAAGTTGTTCGCTAGTTTAAAAAGCAAATCTACAAGAGAAAAAGTGCAAGAAGTTGGCACTTGGTTGCCCGATGAGTTTAAATGGGTTAATTCCTTTAAAAGATACGAGGGTAATCCAATCATAAGGCCGCAAGGTAAATATGCCGCAGACCAAATTTTCAACCCTGCCGCTATAGTGCACGATGGCAAGGTTGCACTTCTTTGCCGTTGCATAAATTATGCCGATAAACCAAAGGGCTACAACTGGGGCGTTTCCTCGCTTACTTGGGCATGGAGTGATAACGGAACAGACTTTGTGCTTGACGACAAGCCCTTTATAAAAGCCGATAAAGATAGTGAATACGGCGGCGGCTTTGAGGACCCACGACTTGTTTGGATTCCCGAGGAAGAACTATATGTTTTGACTTATACAGGTGTTAAAACGTACTTTAACGCTCCCGGTTTAATTGCATTATCAAAAGACCTTAAAAATTGGGAGTTTTTGGGCGAAGCCTTCCCCGAGCGTGCAGTATGTATCATTCCTAAAAAAATCAACGGCAAATATTGGGCGTATTACGGCAATTCCTCTATTTTTGTATCTTGGTCTGAGGATTTAAGAACCTGGCATACAGAAAGGCAGGCTGTGGTAGTTCAGCGCCCCGGTATGTTTGACGAGCATATTTGTGAAGGCCTTGCAGCGCCAATTTATTCGGATAAGGGAATACTCTTTATGTATAACGGCGCTACAAAGGATAGAGCAAATTACGACTATACCAAAAAACTGGGTATAACCGAGTATTTAGCTCATAGAACAGAGTCGATTTATTCGATAGGTTGGGCATTGTTAGACCCTAACGACCCCACAAAACTTATTTCTCGTTGTGACGAGCCCGTTTTAGAACCCACAGAGTTGTACGAACTTTTTGGGCATACAGGATTTACTGTTTTCGGTTGCGGACTTGTAAATTTCAATGGCAAATATCACATGTATTACGGTTGCAACGACAACCGCATAGCCGTTGCTATTGAAGAATAACCAAAACTAAAATCTAATAATTTAGCGACCAAAGTTCGAGACTTTCGGACTTTGGTCATTTTTTATATTGAAAAAACAAAAACTTTGCGGTATAATGGTGTTGCGAAACTAACTTAATAATATGTGAAATTGGGTGTATTTTCTTTTTTGGGGAATAATACGCTTTGCTTTGCTTATAGTAATGGCATTGAATTTGATAAAAACGCAAATTCCCGCCATTGTATAAGTGTGAGCGTTTACGCCCCATTTCACATTGAGTTAGTTTCGCGACTATCGGAGTTTGCGTTTTTTATGCGTCTGCTTCGGTGGGCGCATTTTTTGTTTTAGAGATGGGAATTAAAATGAAAATATTAACATTATGCGGAAAAGGCGGAGTTGGTAAAACTACAACTTTAAGGTTACTGATAGAAAAATTACGTAATACCTCTGGCTTTAACGTAAATATTACTTGTAATTCAAGAACAATTACTCAACCAATCAGCGCATATAACGGAGACTTACGATGCCATTTTACATATACTGGAGTTGAAATGCAAAAAGAATATCTTATTGGTATAACCACACGTGGCGACAGAGAGGATATTCTCCAAAACGAGTTCAATATATTAAATAAAGAATGTCCGTGTGATTTAATCATCTGTGCGGCTCATACCAAGGGGAAAACCATTGCTTTTGCCGAAAAGATGAGTCAAGGCGACGATTTCATTGTTCATTCTAAGTGGTATGTTGACCCTAAAGATAAAAAGAAAGAAAACATTATCAACAAATGTCAAGTTGATTTCTTAATCGAAGAAATCAAAACTTTACTTCTTTAAGGAGAAATGCAATTATGAAAAAATTAATCATCAGCCTATTTGTTTGCTTGGCGGCGGTGATATTGCTGCCGAATATTGGCGGTGAACTTAAAGCCGCCGCCCTAACCGAAGGCAACTTTACTTATACAGTATCAAATGACGAAGCCACTATAACCGATTTTC
>JAZOQV010000046.1:0-35289 GCA_045656265.1 Acutalibacteraceae bacterium
CAACCGCAGTTGTTACCGCAACCGCCATTGTTACCGCAGCCACCACAGCAGCAGAGTAGAATGAGGATTATGATAATCCATAAGCAGCAACCGCCGCCAAAACCATTGTTATTACACATTATGTTTTCCTCCTTTCCTGCCTTCAACAACATACTATGCTAATTTCAGAAAAGTGTTACAACAAGTAAAACTAACTTAAATTATTAAGAAATTTTTAATTCTCAAAATATTTATTGACTTTCCCTGACTTTAATGATAAAATAAAAGTCAGAAAAGGTCAGAGGTGGTTATATGAGATTAAGTGATATTATAACAAAGCGTATTATTGAAATGATAGAGAGTTCGGATGATAACGTCGCTGAAATAAGGCGAAATGAACTTGCCGAAGTGTTCGGTTGTGTTCCAAGTCAAATTAACTACGTCCTTTCATCGCGTTTCACGCCCGAGCATGGGTATATTATAGAAAGTCGTCGCGGCGGTGGGGGATATGTAAAAATTACGAGGGTTCAATTGTCAAAATCATCCGCTATAATGCACATTATCAACTCTATGGGACAAGAGGTTGATTCTGCTACTGCCCGCATAATTATTGAAAACTGCTTACATTCTGGATTGATTTCAAAAAGTGCAGCAGCACTTATAGAAGCGGCAATATCAGGCGTCGTTTTTAAAGAAATACCAATTCCTTTACGTGCTAATGTAAGGGCGGCTATATTAAAACAAATGTTCCTTTCACTTATTTAGAAAGTAGGTGCTTTATATGAAATGTGATAAATGTGGTAAAAACATTGCAAATACCCATATACGTTCTGTTATAAATGGTAGAGTTACAAATCTTAACTTGTGTTCAAACTGTGCTGCTATTAACGGAATAGGAGGCTTGGGTGCTTCGCTATTTGGCGAGTCAAAATCAAGTAACGAAACTGGCGATAAAACTTGTAGTAGTTGCGGCACAAAACTTTTAGAGATTATAGAAAACGGTTTTATCGGTTGTGCTGACTGCTATAAAATTTTTAATAAAGAGTTATCTGGTGCAATAAGACGCTTGCACGGCAGAACTAATTATAGGGGCAAGATTCCACAAACGTCTGCGCCTAGATTAGATAGCAGTAGTATTATAAGCAAATTGCGTAAAGAAATGTCAAAAGCAGTTGAAACTGAAAATTTTGAACGTGCCGCCGAACTACGAGATAAAATAAAGGAAATAGAGGGTGAATAATATGTATTACAGTAATTCTAATAATGATTTAGATGTTGCGGTTTCTACTAATATTACCCTTTTAAGAAACTTAGCAAATTATCCGTTTCCAAACAAAATGGATGCTATTCAAAAAGATGCGGCAAGCGAAGAAATAATCGAGGGGCTATTTAAAGAATCAAATTTGTCTTATGATAATTGGTCGATTACAAGTGGTAGCGAAATTAGTGATAATATTAAAAACTCACTCTTAAATAACGGAATTATATCTAAAGATTTTGCCAATAATAAAGCAAATACAAAACTTCTGTTATCTAATGATAAAACAGTAGGTATAACTCTATGTGAAAACAACCATATACAGATTAAATCCCGATTTACAGGCTCTAACTTAGAAACTGCGCATAAGATATTAACCGCAATTGATAATATAATTTGTGGCGAGTTTTTAATGGCTTTTGATAATACGCTTGGCTTCTTAACAGAGAACTTATCCGATTTAGGCACTGGTCTAAAGGCTTCGATTACGTTATTTTTACCCGCACTTGAAACTGCCGGTAACCTATCTGAAATAAGTGAGTCGGTTGCAAAAATTGGTCTATCATTAACTAAAGCGAATAGTGGCGATGTTGCGCTTTATACCCTAACCAACAGTATTACAATGGGCATTACTGCCGATGAAGCCGTTAGAAATTTAGAAAGTATTTGTAACCAAATTATTGACAAAGAGCGCTATTACAGAATGCAGATGTTCGGCGATACTATTGATAACGAGTATCAAAGTGTTAAAACTTATGTTATGAATAGTAACGAACTATCCTACAAAAAAGCGCTAAATCTACTATATCGCTTACGTTTATGTTCTGCTATGGGCGTTGGTAGACTTTCGTTACAAAAAACAACAGAAATAATAGATAAAAATTCATTTAATAAGGAGTATTCGGGCGAATATTTAGCCGAATATTTAAAAAGTAAACTAGCATAAAATAATAAAAGAATTTTGAAAGGCTAGCGTGACAGGACTCGAAACTTTCGCGCCTGCGAGACAAAATTTTTAATAATACATTGCCTCAAAACTTGAAATACGTCAGTATATCTGCGTTTATCGGCTTCGTCTTATATAAAAATTTTAAGTTTCGACAGGTTAAAAGTTTCTGCCGCCGAATTTTTTATTCGGCGAAGCAGGAAATTTGCCGCAAGGCTAACGCCTTGCAAAAATAAGAGCAAAGCCGTAATATAAAAGGCGGCGAGCGAAACCGCGTTAGGTTCAAGTCCTGTCACGCTAAGGTGATAAATTATGAAATATAATTTTAATGGATTTACCGAAAAGGCTAATATGGCACTTAATATCGCCATAGATACAGCCGGAAGATTTGGTCATACTTATGTTGGTAGCGAACACCTGCTTTTAGGACTATTAAAAGAGGGTAGTGGTGCCGCCGCTATGATATTAAAAAACGCGGGGATTACTGACGAAAATGTTGCTGCTATAATTTTAAGTTCAATTGGCAGAGGTAACCCAACGTTTTTAACTCCTGACCATCTAACTCCTCGCGCTAAACGTGTTATAGAATCGGCAATTCGTGAAGCGGGAGCAGAGCAAAAATCTTACGTGGGCACCGAGCATCTTTTAATTGGTATTTTAAGTGATACAGATAATTACGCAACTAGGTTTATTACTGAACTTGGCGGCAATTTACAAGAAATACTAACCGAGGCTATTGATACTTCTTTCGGTGAGCCACATGGTAATAAAACTAAAAAAAGCAAAGGTAACGAAAAAAGTACTACCCCTACTATTGAGAAATATGGCAGAGATTTAACCGAAGAAGCAAGAGAGGGGAAACTTGACCCTGTAATTGGTAGAACAAAAGAAATTGAAAGGGTAATACAAATTCTTTGCCGTAGAACTAAAAATAACCCCTGCTTAATTGGCGAGCCGGGCGTTGGTAAAACTGCAATTGCAGAAGGCCTTGCGCTTAAAATCGCATCTGACGATTCGCCCGAAATATTGAGAAATAAAAAGGTTATATCACTAGATCTTACGGGTATGGTTGCAGGTACAAAGTACCGTGGCGATTTTGAAGAACGAATAAAAGCCGCTATTGATGAGGTTAAGAACTCTAGCGATATTATATTGTTTATTGACGAAGTGCATACACTTATCGGTGCCGGTTCGGCAGAGGGTTCAACCGATGCTGCAAATATTTTAAAACCATCTCTTGCACGTGGAGATTTACAGGTTATTGGCGCTACAACTATCGACGAATATCGTAAAAATATTGAAAAAGATGCAGCGCTAGAAAGAAGATTTCAACCCGTAAACGTTGGCGAGCCAACAGAAATAGATGCCGAACTTATTTTAAAAGGACTTCGCGATAAATATGAGGCTCATCATAAGGTTAGAATAACCGACGATGCAATTCATGCGGCGGTTAAATTATCCGCTCGTTATATAGCTGATAGGTATTTGCCCGATAAGGCGATTGACTTAATAGATGAGGCAGCGTCTAGGGTAAGATTAAGGGTTTATACTGCACCATCTGACCTAAAAGACAGAGAAACTGAGATTAAAAGAATTTCCGAAGAAAAAAACGAGGCAATTCGTTCGCAACAGTTTGAACAAGCGGCTAAGTTACGCGATACCGAAAAGCGTTTGCAAAAAGAACTAGAAGATGCTAAAAAAGAATGGGAAGATAACAACACACATTTCTCGGGTGTTGTTAATGAAGAAGAAATAGCGGTAATCGTATCAGACTGGACCGGTGTGCCGGTCTCTCAGCTGACCGAGGAAGAAAGTAAGCGACTTCTTAATATGGAGGTCGTGCTACACAATAGAATAATTGGTCAAGAAGAGGCAGTATCTGCGGTTTCGAAGGCAATAAGACGCGGTAGGGTTGGTCTAAAAGACCCTAAAAGACCAATAGGGTCGTTTATATTCTTGGGTCCAACAGGCGTTGGTAAAACTGAACTATGCAAGGCGTTAGCCGAGGCTATGTTTGGCGATGAAACTGCAATGATAAGGCTTGATATGTCTGAGTATATGGAGCAACACACGGTTTCAAAAATGATTGGCTCGCCGCCCGGATATGTAGGTTTTGACGAAGGTGGACAGTTAACCGAATTAGTTCGCAGAAAACCCTATTCAGTAATTTTGTTCGATGAAATTGAGAAAGCGCATACAGATGTTTTTAATGTGCTTTTACAGATTTTAGATGATGGTGTTTTGACCGATTCAAGAGGTAGAAAAATTAACTTTAAAAATACAGTTGTTATTATGACCTCTAACGTTGGCGCAAGATTTATAACTGAAAAAAGAGCATCATTTGGTTTTGCTGCAGAAACAAAGAATGATGATGAAGAAAGAACTAAGTCAGAGGTTCTCGCAGAACTTCGTCGCACATTCAAGCCTGAGTTCTTAAATAGAGTAGATGACATTATTGTTTTTAGTAAACTATCGGAAGAAAACATCTATAATATCGCAGAAAAAATGCTTGAAACTTTAAAAGCTAGATTGCAAACTTTGGGTATAACGATTTCCTTTGATAAATCTGCAATAACCGCTGTTTCAAAAGCAGGTTTTGATGACGTATATGGTGCCCGTCCGTTGCGCCGTGCAATACAAAGTAAAATCGAGGATAAGTTGAGCGAACTTATGCTTGATGGTACTATTAAAAAAGGCGATAGGGTTATCTGCGGTTTTGAGCAAGACGATTATAAATTCATAAAAGAATAAGAAAAAGCCACGCTTTTTAGCGTGGCTTTGAATTTTAGATTTGGTTGTATTTTTGAAGAATTGCCTTGATTCTTTCAACTGGGTTAAGAAGTTGACTTATCGAGTTATCGTAGTTAAGAGTATCTACCAAGTAAGCGATATATTTTGACATATCAACGCTTACGTACCAATCTTTTTCTAGTTGTTCGGGTCTTGTGTAAATTAAGTTGGTTGTAAATACCTTATCAATAAGGCCATCTTTATAGAACTCGTCAAATTTTTCATAACCACTTGTGAAAAGGCCGAAGGTTGAGAACATAAAGATTCTTTTTGCACCCATTCCTTTTAGTTGTGTAGCAAGGTCAAGCATTGAATCGCCTGAAGCTATCATATCGTCAACAACGATTACGTCTTTACCTGCAACATCGTTACCTAAAAACTCGTGTGCTTCTATTGGGTTTCTGCCGTTAACAACTATAGAGTAGTTGCGGCGTTTGTAGAACATACCTAACTCTAAACCTAGAACCGATGAGTAGTAAATGCATCTTGACATAGCGCCTTCATCAGGGGAGACAATCATGGTATGGTCGCGGTCAAGTTTAATATCTGGAACGCTTTTTAGCATTGCTTTAATCATTTGGTATGTTGGTTGAACGTTATCAAAACCACCAAGTGGAATAGCGTTTGCAATTCTAGGGTCGTGAGCGTCAAAGGTTATGATGTTTGTAACACCCATTGCGGCTAGCTCTTGTAAAGCCATAGCGCAGTCGAGCGATTCGCGAGCTGTTCTGCGATGTTGTCTACCTTCATAAAGCATTGGCATAACAACGGTAAGTCTTCTTGCTTTACCACCTAAAGACGAGATAACCCTCTTTAAATCTTGGAAGTGGTCATCAGGACTCATAGGTACTTGCTGGCCGTACATTTCGTAAGTTTCGCCGTAGTTAAAGCAGTCAACAACAATGTAAGCATCAAGACCACGTGCGGTGTGCTTAAAAACAGCTTTACCTTCGCCAGTGCCAAAGCGAGGACAATCAGGTTTAACTATGTATGTATGCTCGTCCGGCATGCCGCGCCACTGAAGCAAATAATAATCAACCTTTTCTGCTAATTTTTCGCAACCTTTAAGTGGAATTACTGCAAGGTCGCCAAATGGTGTGTGTTTGTTTGACATAATTCTGTCTCCTCCGTTTATATTCCTAAATAATATATTAACATATGTTTACTAAATATTAAAGTATAAATTTGTAATTATTAAAAATTCGTCATATTTATTAACCTTTTGTTGATATTGCGTCTTTTTTTTGCTATAATGACATATGTAAAAATTTATCTTAATGTGAGTTATTATGCAAATAAATAATGTAGGTGGTATTTTTGGGTAAATTATTAGTTATTGAAGGACTTGATGGTTGCGGTAAATCAACACAACTTGAATTACTTGTTAGCAGATTAAACGCTAGTGGAATAAACGCTAAAACCGTTCCGTTTCCAAATTACGATTCTCCTGCTTGCGAACCTGTTAAAATGTACCTTGCCGGTAATTTTGGCAAAAAGCCAAGTGACGTTAACGCGTTTGCGGCTTCAACTTTGTATGCAGTTGATAGGTTTGCAAGTTACAAAGAAAATTGGGAAAAAGATTATTTAGCAGATAATCCAATAGTTTGTGGTAGATATGTTACTTCAAACCTAGTTCATCAATGTTCTAAATTACCTAAAAATGAATGGTTATCTTTTGCAGATTGGCTTGTGGATTTTGAATATAACAAGATGGGTATACCTAGTCCTGACGCTGTAATATATTTGAATATGCCGCAAGAGTATGCTGAAAAACTTCTTATAAAGCGTTATGAAGGCGATGCTCAAAAGATGGACATTCATGAAAAGGATAGGGAATATCAAACCCGTTGCAGAGAGGCGGCACAATTTGCAGCTAATAACTACGGTTGGCGTGTTGTAGATTGTGTTAGGAATGGCGAAATTCGTACAATTGAAGATATTTCGGACGAGATTTATGATATAGCGTTAGGCATAATCAAAGGAGAGTAATTATGTTTTATATGTTCTTGGCTGATGGTTTTGAAGAAACTGAAGCATTAGCTACGCTAGACGTTCTGCGCAGAGCAGAAATTGAAGTAAAAACTGTTGGTGTAACTGGTGGTACAGTTACCGGTTCGCATAATGTTTCTGTTGTGGCGGATATAGATATAAATGATGTTTGTATAAATGGTATCAGCGGAGTTGTTTTACCCGGAGGTATGCCGGGAACAACCAATCTTATGAACAATCAAACTGTATTAGATTGTGTTGTTGCCGCATATAACGATAATAAGCCTGTTTGTGCTATTTGCGCAGCTCCTTCAATATTAGGTGAACTTGGCATTTTAAATGGTAAAAATGCAACCTGCTTTCCAGGTTTTGAGGACAAGCTAACTGGTGCTAACGTGTTAAGTTGTGGCGTTGTTGCTGATGGTAATATTGTAACTGCAAAAGGTGCGGGCGTTAGCTTAGAATTTGGATTCAAAATTACAGAGATTGTTAAAGGCAAAGAAATTGCTAATAATTTGAGGGAAATAATGCAATGCAATTCTCTATAATCACTAAAACTTCAGCAAGAAAAAAAGCGTTGCAGTATAGAACTAATCTTGACGATTCTGACAAGAAACGCGTTGATAGAAATATTATTGATTCTCTCAAAAGTTTAAGAGAGTATAAAAACGCAAAAACGATATACATTTATGTTTCTAAAGCAAATGAAATTGATACCTTTGAACTGATAGAAAATGCTTTGAATAATGGCAAAAAAGTTGCGGTGCCAAAGTGCATATATAAAACAGAAATGGCTTTTTATTATATTGATTCGCTATCGCAACTAGAAGTTGGTAACTTTGGTGTGCTTGAACCAAGCGATAATCTTATTGTTGCTAACGATACCGAAAATGCTTTTATGATTGTGCCTTGTATGGCGGCTGATATATTTGGGTATCGTGTAGGATATGGCAAGGGCTTTTATGATAGGTATTTGCAAAAAAATCAAATGCCAACTGCGGCACTTTGCTATAAAAATCAGTTGTATTTTAAAATACTTCATGGTAGATTCGATTACAAATGTAATTATATCATTACCGAAGATAAAATCTTTAAATAGAAAGGGATAAAGTATGGATAACAATAATCCTTTAAATAATAATGAAGTTGCAAATGTAGCCGAAACTTCAAATGACGTTGTGTCAGACGAGTTTGTTATAGGTAGTGGCTTTGTTATTGATGATAGTTCTCTTAATAATCATGAACCAAAACTTCCAAAAAAGAAAAAAAGAGGCAAGCGCGGGGTAATTCGCACTGTTATTTGGGCAGTGTGTATTTTAGTAATTTCTGCTACCCTTGCTGTTGGTGGTATTTTTTGTGTTATTGATTATATGGGGCTTGGCGGTTCTAAAAAGATTACTATTTCTATCGAAGAAAATGAATCACTTGATAGTATTACTAGCGAACTTAAAGAAAAAGGTGCTATAAGATTTCCGTTTTTGTTTAAATTTTATGCTAACGCCAAAGGCTACTATGAAATGTTTACAACAGGCGCTCATACCTTTAATACCGACGTTGGATATAGTGGAATAGTACACGAATTTACAATGGTTGAAGGTTATACTATTGAAACTGTTAAAGTAACTATACCTGAAATGGCTACTGTCGATGATATTGCAAAACTTTTAGAAGAGAATAAGGTTTGCACAAGAGCAGAGTTTATTCACGAGGTTGAACAAGGCGATTTTAAATTTAACTTTTTGAAAGACATCCCTGAGATGAAGGTGCATTATAGACTGGAAGGATATTTATTCCCCGATACTTATGAGTTCTATGTTTGGAATTCTCAAGAAGGGGCACATTTTGCTATCCAAAAAATGCTTGAAAATTACGATGAAAAATTCAACAATAAATATCGTGAGAAAGCAACAGAATTAGGTTATACAATGCACGAAATTACCACTATGGCGTCTGTTATTGAGTTAGAGTGTAGCGGTTACTATGAGGAAATGCCAAAAGTTTCTGCGGTGTTTTATAATAGACTTTTGCATTGGGGCGACCAACCTAAAATGCTTGGCTCATCGCCAACTGCCGAATATCCATACGGTAGCGGCAATTACGATACAAATAAAATCGAAGGGCTACCACCCGGACCTTTGTGTGCTCCAAGTTTAGCGTCTATTGAAGCCGCGTTGTATCCTAGCAAAAAAATGGAGAAATTGTACTATTACTTTGTTACAGATACCGATTTTAATTTTTACTACACTAAAAATTTAGACGAGCATAATTCAACAATTTACTCGCTAAGATTACAAGGCAAATGGGGAGAAGATTAAGGTATGTCTATTATTGTTAAACGCCCAGAGCTGCTTTGTCCTGCGGGGGACTTAAACCGACTTTATGCGGCAGTGGATTACGGTGCCGATGCAGTATATCTGGCGGGCGAGGAATTTGGTATGCGTACCGCTGCGTCAAATTTCAGTTTGGAAGATTTAAAACTCGGCGTAGAATATGCGCATAAAAACTCTGTTAAGGTATATGTAACTTGTAATACGATTCCTCATAATTCCGAGATTGCAAGACTGCCTCGGTTTATTACTGATTGTGCAGAAGTTAATGTTGATGCTTTTATTGCATCCGACCTTGGAACAATTGAACTTGTAAAAAAATATGCGCCAAATACTCAGTTGCATATTTCGGTTCAGTCTGGCATTGTGAATTATGAAACGGCACGAGCATTTCATAATATGGGTGCTAATAGAATTGTTGTTGCTCGCGAACTTAGCCTTGATGAAATCGCGGAAATACGAGCAAAAACACCTAGTGATTTAGAGATAGAAGCCTTCACGCATGGCGCTATGTGTGTTTCTTTCTCGGCAAGGTGCTTGCTTTCGAGTTATATGACCGGGCGCGATGCTAATAGGGGAGACTGCGCGCAACCTTGCCGTTGGAGTTATTCTTTAATGGAAGAAAAGCGACCGGGGCAGTACTTTGATATAACCGAAACCGACAAAGGTACATACATATTAAATGCAAATGATTTATGTATGGTGGATTACATTCCCAAGATGGTAGCAAGTGGCGTAACCAGTTTTAAAATCGAAGGTAGGGCTAAATCTCATTATTATACTGCTGTTACTGCAAATGCCTATCGTGGTGCGATGGATGCGTTTTTAAAAGACCCCACAGGATATACAACACCTGAATGGGTCAAAGAAGAACTTAATAAAATAAGTCATAGAAACTATTCAACCGGTTTTTATCTTGGCAAACCTGAAAATTCTCAAACTTATGCTAATGCAGGCTATGTTCGTGATTATTCGGTATCCGCTGTTGTTGAAGGCTATGAAGATGGAATGATTAAGGCTAGAGTTAAGAATAAATTTCTGTTAGGTCAGGAATTTGACTGTCTAGAACCAAGGGCTATTCCTTTTAAGTTTACAGTCGAAAAAATAATTGACGAAAAAGGCGAGAGCGTTGATTCTGCGCCAAGACCCATGAGTTTGGTGTCGGTGCCTTGTGATAGACCCGTCAAAGTGGGTTCTTTGCTTCGAATGAAGACGTAACTAATAATATAAATTCCACCTTAATCGTATTTCTATAATGAAATATGTGAATTTTGCACAAAAACAGATATATGTTTTTTACATATCGTTATTTTCAATCAATAATGTAAAGCTTATCTGTCAACTTTTTACAAAAAAACACCAAATTTTTAAAAAAAATTTCAAAAAATAGGTTGATTTTTCGTGCAAATGTGATAAAATGATTAGAGGTTATTGTGGCTTAGGTTGTAAATAACTAAAAGTGTTGTTGGTTTTGCACAAAACGATGTATAAGTTTTGTAGCATAATGAACAACTTTTCGTGTTTTCAACCTTGTGCTTGTAACATATACTATGTTTATAATTTTTTAGGAGGCTGAACAATGCACAAAAAGTTTTTCTGCTTGGCGTTAAGTTTATTGCTTTCTATCACTTGTTTAGCACCGATTTCGTCGGTTGCTGCTGGCAAGGATAATAGCAATACCCAGCTTAACAGCGAAACTAAGGCTATCATTGAGCAAATGAATAGCGACGAGTACACTTCGTACTACGATTATTACAACTATTATCTTGATGCTGCCACTTACAGCGACTTTGTCAAGGTAAAAGGTACTAATTTTACAAAGTCTGATAAACCAAAGGTTAAAACCTACGACAATGTAAAAGCGGTAGTTCTAGACAAAACTAACGAGTGGGTTGAATATAGCATTACGGTACCTGAGAATGCTAAATACGGTATCGAGATTGACTATTATCAACTTCCTGACAAAGAAAAGGATATTGAGCTTACTATTTTGATTGATGGTAAGATTCCTTACACCGAAGCTCAGCAGGTAGCTTTACCACGTTTGTGGGATGATGATATAAATCCTGAAAATGTTGTTGAGGGTCATTATTTTGAAACTACAAGTCCTGATGGTAATTCTGATGATATTCGTCCTTCACAAAAAGAGTTTCAAATTTGGACTACTCGCGCTTTAATTAACGTTCGTGGTTTGTATCAAGACCCATATCAGTTCTATTTAACCAAAGGTACTCACACCGTTCGTTTAGAGCTTGATAGAGAGGCTGTTGCTATTTCGGAAATTCGCTTTGGTAATAAAGAAGAAGCGATTTCTTATGATGAGTATATTAGTCAATTTAGCGAGAGCGACTATGTAACTAATAATGGTATTGCTTATGGTGATAAGGGCGACCTTTCCGTTACTGTGCAGGCGGAGGAAACCTATTACAAAAACAATATTACTCTTTACGCTACAACTGATAAATCCGACCCATCTGTTACTCCTGCAGATGCGGCTTATGCACGCTTAAACACAATTGGTCAGGCCAACTGGTCTACCAACGGCGACGAACTTGTATGGAAATTTAACGTTAAAAAAGCAGGCCTTTACAAGTTAACTATGCGTGCACACCAAAACTTTAACGCAGGTATGAAATCATATAGAACGTTAAAGGTTAACGGCGAGGTTCCTTTTAAAGAAGCCGAAATTATTAAATTTGAATATAAACAAAACTGGTATATGTTAACCCTCGGTAATCAAAAAGAGGGAGAAGAGCACAAGGACTATTACATATATTTAAATGAAGGAGACAACCTCATTTCACTTACTTGTAACACTGGCGAAATGAGTGAGGTTCTTCGCAATATACAACAAGCAGTTCTCGATTTGAATGATATTTATCGTCAGATTATTTCTGTTACTTCAACTCAACCTGATATTTATCGCGACTATTCTTTGGAGCAGCAGATTCCTACCTTGGAAGATGATTTGTGGGCTGCTAAAAAGTTCATTGATAAGACCGCAAAAATTATTTATAACTTAACCGGTACTGACGGTTCGCAGGCTTCATCGGTTAACTACGTATCTCAGATTCTTGGAGATTTAGCTGCTGACCCATACGTAATTCCAGAGCGTTTAAGCCGCTTAAAAGATGGTATTGAAACTTTGGGTAGCTTGATTACTACCATTAGCAAACTAGCTTTAGAGTTAGACTATATTGCTATTCTTCCTGTTGATACAAAAGAGCCAAAGGTTTCAAAAGGCTTTTTCAATTCTGTTGAGTATACTTGGAATCAGCTAGTTTCCTCCTTTACTGTTGACTATAATGTTGCTAGTGATGCTCAAACAGAGGGCGAGGATGTAGAGGTTGTTCAAGTTTGGGTTAATACCGGTCGTGACCAAGCGAAGATAATCAACCGACTTGTTGGTGATGATTCTGATAAACTTGTTACTTCAGATGGTAAAAAGATTTCAGTTCATCTAGCCCTTGTTGATACTGGTGCTACACTTATTCGTGCAACACTTGCAGGTAAAGGCCCTGACTGTGCGCTTATGATAGGTGAAGACTCTCCAATGAACCTGGCTGCTCGTGGCGCCTTATTACCACTTACTGAGTATAAAGCAAAAATTGAAGATCAATTCTATCCTTGTGCTTGGACTCCTTTCTGGTATGATGGCGAATATTATGCATTACCCGAAACCCAGTCTTTTGAGGTTATGTTTTATAGAACCGATGTATTTAAAGAACTTGGTATTGAGGTTCCAAAAACTTGGGATGATTTCTATAAGGTAATGGAAATCTTGCAGAACACCAACCTTATTATCGGTATTCCAGAGGTTGACTCTGCTAATGCAGGTGTATCGCAAGGTATCAGAACCTTTGATAAATTCTTGGTACAAAATGGCGGTACATATTATAATAGTAACTTAAGTCAAACAAGATTTACCGATGAGGTTGCCTATCAAGCATTTGAAAGATGGGTTGAACTTTATAAGAAATATGGTTTGGATAGATCGTTTGACTTCTATAGCCGTTTTAGAACAGGTGAAATGCCACTTTCAATTCAGATGTATACCGCATACAATCAGTTGAAAACTGCGGCTCCTGAACTTAATGGTCTTTGGTCTATTGCACCAATCCCTGGTACTGTTCAAAAAGACGGTTCAATAAATAATCTAGAAACTTCTGTTGTAACAGGTTGTATTTTACTTAAAGCTGCCGAGAAAAAAGGTATCACAGAGGCTGCATCTATATTCCTTAGTTGGTGGGCAAGCGCAGATACTCAGGCAGCATACGCTCGTGAACTTGAAGCAACACTTGGTATTGCTGCACGTTATCATCCGGCTAACAAAGAGGCTTTTAAGAGCCTTGCTTGGACAGATGAAGAGGCAGAAGTTATCACAAAACAGTGGGAAAACGTTACTGTTATGAACGAAATCCCCGGTAACTACGTTCTAAAACGTTCACTTACAAGTGCTTTTAGAAATGTTATTGCAGGTAAGAACGCTGCTCGTCGTGCATTAACAATTTATAATACTGCAATTAACGATGAGATCAAGCGTAAACGCAAAGAATTTGGTTTAGAATAGGAGGGTATAATCGATGACAAAAATGCAAATTAAAAAAATGAAGCAGCAAAAACGTACAAGCGATATGCCCTTTATCATTCTGCTTTTACCATTCCTACTATTCTTCTTCGTTTTTACAATTCTTCCTATTGCATCTTCAATTGTATTGAGTTTTACAGACTTTAATATGGTTGCCATTAATAACTTTGTTGGATTTGATAACTATATAAGGTTGTTCTTGGAAGACGATATATTCACAATTGCTTTAAAGAATACTTTAATATACGCTTTGGTATCCGGTCCGGTCGGCTTTATTCTAAGCTTTGTTGTTGCTTGGTTTATAAATGAGCTTAACAGAACGGTTCGTACCATAGTAACATTTATCATTTATAGTCCGGCCATGGTTGGTAACATCTTCTTTATCTGGCTTTATATTTTCTCGTCAGATAGCCGTGGTCTATTAAATGACTTAATGTTAAAACTCGGTTTAATTTCCGACCCTATCGAATGGTTGTCGAACACACAATATTCTTTCGGTATAGTAATGTTCGTTATTATTTGGATGAGTTTCGGTACCGGATTCCTATCCTTTGCTGCCGGTCTTAAAGGTCTAGACCGTACTTATTACGAGGCCGCTGCTATAGACGGACTTAAAAACCGTTGGCAAGAGCTTTACTACGTTACATTCCCGCAAATGGGCCCGCAACTTATGTTCGGTGCCGTTATGTCCATCTCTAGTGCGTTTGCGGTTGGTAATGTTAACCGCGCTCTTACAGGTTTCCCAAGTACAGATTACTGTACACACACAATTTTGCTACATATGACAGACTATGCTACAACCCGTTTTGAAATGGGTTATGCATCCGCAATCGCCGTTGTGCTATTTGCAATGATGCTTTTGTTCTACATAATTGTTCATAAAGTAGTAAGCAAATTCTCAGATTAGGAGGTGCAGTTATGGAAAAAGAAATGACTTTTTGGCGACGTGTCAAATTTAACCATAGGTCAAAGAAAAAGGTTATGCTTTCTAGGTCGCACGCTGGTAACTTTGGCGTATTTCTGTTCTTGCTACTTATGTGCGTAATTATGGCTGCACCTATGATATACGCTATTCTTCAATCTATTAAACCTATCGACGAAATCTTCCTGTACCCCCCAAGATTTTACGTTAAAAACCCAACTTTTGACAACTTCGTTCAGGTTGTTTCTCTTGCGGGTAGTTTGTGGGTTCCGTTCATTAGATATTTATTTAATAGTATTTTTGTTACTGTTATTGGTACGGTTGCTTGTTTAGTAGTTTCTGCTATGGCAGGTTATTCGCTTGCAAAAGGTAAGTTTAAGGGCAAAAACGTTATCGGCCAGTCGGTTTCGTTATCACTTTTGTTCCGTGCCGAAGTAACTGCTATCCCTGCTTACTTTATCGTTGCTAAAATGGGTATTATCGACTCTTATTGGGCTTTGTTTTTACCTCCTTTGGCATCAACGATGGGCGTTTTCCTTATCAAGCAATTTGCTTTAAGTTCTATTCCTGACGAAACACTTGAAGCAGCTAGAATTGACGGTGCAAGTGAATACAAGATATTCTCATCTATCGTTATTCCTTGTATTAAACCGGCTCTTTTGACCGCCGCTATTTTTACATTTAACGCTATGTGGAATAGCGCTGGTACTTCACAGTACATATTTAACGAAAGCTTAAAAGAGCTTCCTACCGTTTTAAGTACAATTTCGTTGGGCGGTATTGCTCGTCAAGGTGCTACTGCAGCTGTTGCGGTTGTACTTATGATTCCGCCATGTGTGTTCTTTATTATTAACCAAAGTTCTGTTATGGACACAATGGCACATTCTGGTATGAAATAGGAGGGGAGAGTATATGAAAAAGTTTTTGAAAATCGCTTTTATTGTAGCACTCTGTCTTTCTATGATTACTGCTACTACAGCTTTTGCTGTAACACCTTCGTATGCGCCATATTTGGGTTACGAGTATAACTCTTTTGACGAGTCTGTTGCGGCACCCATAGGTTACACACCTGAAGGTACTATTTCGGGCGGCGATTTTGAGTTCTCTGTAAATTACGAAGGCTTTACTGATATTTCGGTTGATACACATGATGCTGATTATCCATCTTTATATGTGTTAGATGGTGTTGCAGGCGTTGTATATAAAACCGATACTTCTTTGAACGTTAGAAGTATATATAATAATTTCACCAATTCTAATGGTGCAATTGTAAATCTCAAAGGATCATCAAAAATTGCTAACGATTACAACAACTCTTATTTCTATGTTAATAAGGGCAACAATGTTTATATTGTTAGTGCCATGTCAAAAGTAGTTAATACCATAAAGACTAATGGTGTTGTTGCTATGACTACTTATGCAGCTGCAAAAGAAGATGGATACAATACGTATCTTTTACTAGTAACTGCAGATAAGCAGAATGGTGTTTCAATTTATGATGCAACCGGTAAGTATATCGGCTTTAGCAAAATTGGTAAGAAAATAAATGACATATCTTTCAATATCGATATGTGTAATTTCGTTGCTATCGATGGCGGTGCAAATCGAGTTTTAAGATTTAACCCAGTAACTGATTATGATGAAGATGGCAATGAAATCCTTACTGGTGTTGAAGAACCATCTGAAAGCTTCAATCCTAAAACCAATATTTCCGGTGCAACATCAGTTAGTTCAGATTCAATGGATGAGTTTATATATGTAAACTTAGGAAATCGAATTTTAAAGATCGATACTTTTATGGAAGAAAATTCTTTCATTTCAAGTGCCGCAATTCCCAGAAATTCTGATGCTAAGTTTAATTATAGTTCGGTAGTTGTTGCTACAGATACTGATACTATTATTGCTCTTAATACTGCCAATAAGCGTTTTGACAAATACAATTCACTTGGTGGTTATATCAGCACAACCGATAAACTTGGACTAACTCTGTCAACTCCAAGTGATATGGTTTATAAAAACAATAAGTATGTTTACATTCTTGACAGTGGTAACTCTCGTATTTTGAAATTAAATAAGAATTTAACGAAGGTTATTTCAATTTTCTCAAGTTTCCATCATAAAAAACTTGGCTATTTAAGTTTCTATGGTGCACAGGGTCTGACCATTGATGAAGATGAAAACTTCTATATTGCTGACACTGAAAATTATCGTGTAATTTTGGCTAACAACAAAGGTATTGTTAATACAGTTATTACACGTCCTGACCAACAGTTGCAGGATACTGAGTCTCCGTTTAGAGCTACAAAGGTGCTTTTGGACAGAAAAGATCAGTTATATATAATTTGTGATAGTATTAACCTAGGTGCTTTTGTTTACGACCTAAAAGGTAACTTTAAGAGTTTCTTTGGTAGTAACAATGTTCAGGCAACTGCTGAGGTTATTCTTAACTATGTTAAGCGTCAGTTTATGACCAGAGACCAGTTAAAAACTCTCAAAAAGGTTACACCTATCGCACTTACTAACTTCGACATAGATAGTGATGGATTTATTTACACTGTTACTTTAACCGAACAAAATAGAAGAAATAGCCAGTTTGAAAATATGATTCGCAAACTTAACTTTAAAGGAAATGATATTTTCGCGTTAAGTGGTAACTCAAAAGGTTTCGGCGATTTTGAGTGGGATAGACAATCCAAACACACTAATACATCTTTTGTTGATGTTGATGTTGACTCAAGTAATTACATCAACCTCATTGACTCGGGACGTGGCAAAGTGTTCCAGTATAGTGAAGACGGCGATTTAATTACTGTTTTTGGTGGTTATTCTAACCAAACAGGTTCGTTTGCTGAACCTGTCGCTATTGAGAGTATTGAAGATAAAATCTTTGTGCTAGATAAATTAAATAACAATATCTCAGTATTTAAACCAACTGCGTATACAGTTGCATTACGTAAGGCGTACAATCTGCTTGATAGTAGTGATTCTGATGCCGCTCTTGCAGCTTGGGAAGATGTTCTTAGATACAATACCAATAGCCAGTATCCTTACTATGGTATGGGTCGCGCTTACGAAATGAAGAGCGATTATGAGAATGCTATGAAGTACTTTAAATTAGCTAACGCTAAACCTGAGTATTCAAAGTCATTCCAAGAATATAGAAAAGATTATGTTAGTGAAAATATAGGTTGGATGGCGATTGTTGCTATCGTTGCTATTGCTATAATTGTAATCTTCGTTAAGATTATGAAAAAGAAAATGGTTGCAAAACATGGTTCTGCGTATTCTCCACTTGAAACTAAATGGGGAATGCCGATATATGTTCTTATGCATCCGGTTGATGGCTTCGAGCAATTCCGTAACCGTAATATTCAATCTGTTCCAATTGCAATTGGCCTTGTAATTGCTTGGTTCTTAGTAAAGGTTGTTCAGTTCTTTGCAACAGGTTTTGCATTTAACAACAATCGTGCGATTGACTACGATTTCTTTGCTAATGTTATTTCTACTATTGGCTTGTATGTGCTCTTCGTTATTGCTAACTGGGCTGTATGTACATTGCTCAATGGTAAAGGTAGAATGAAAGAAATTCTTTGTGTAGTTGCTTATGCGCTAACGCCAATTCTTATTACAACACTTATAAATGTTATTCTTTCTAATACTTTAACCATAGACGAACAATCATTTATATCAATTGTAAATGTTATTGGTCTACTTTGGGCCGGTATAGTACTTTTACTTGGTCTTTATACCATACATCAGTACTCATTTGGCGGTACGCTTGGTTCAACATTGTTGACCATATTAGGTATGGCAATTATTGCACTACTTGTAATATTGTTCTTTACATTGTTGCAACAGTGCTACGCATTCGTACTTTCAATTATTTCAGAACTTAAACTGCGATAATATAGACATGATTATTTAAAGGAGGAAAATACTTTGAAATTTTTTAACAAATCTAAAAGAAACCTTGCACTAATTTTCATGTCTATGCTCTTAATCGCAATTACAGTTTGCCCTGCATCTGCAACCAAGAGTGATGCTCCAAAAGCAGATGTAGCACAGCAAAATGTTAATAAGTATAGTTATATGAAAATTCCTGCAAATTATGAAGAAGTTGCTACTTCCGGCGATATCACAATGAGCGCCGATTTGACTACAGGTTTATTTTCTATTAAAAATAATAAAAATGGTTACGTTTGGTATAGCACCCCAACCGATTCTGATTATGATTCGTTCTCGAAGGGTGAAGTAAAACGTAAAAGTCAGTCCCAGCTAATTATTGGCTATGTTAACTCTGACGACGAGCTTTCGACTGCTCGTATGGATTATCTTGATTCAGGTTCTGCAAAAGAAGTTGTAGTATCTAAACTAGATAATGGTATTAGCGTACTATATACTTTTGAAATTGACCTTTCAACAAATATTGTTGACGAAGAAGCTTCAACTGAAGAAGGTGCAGACGAAGAAACTACCGAAGAAGGTACTGAAGATTCTTCAGAAGGCGGAGAAGAGCTTATTGTTGATGATGCTACCGATGAAATTAAAATTGTTGAAGCATCTTTCGCAGTTAACTTCGTTTTAGAAGATGGACATTTCAAGGCTATTGTTGATACTGAAAAAACAAAGCATACAGAAGATATTATTGTTGTAGACTATAATGTTCTTCCTTACTTTGGCGCAGGTAGCTGGACCGATGAAGGTTATATGTTTGTTCCGGACGGTAGCGGCGCTATAATCAACTTTAATGGTGCAACCGGCAACGGCGGTGTTTATAGTCAGATGGTTTATGGCAATGAATCATCGTTAGAACAAAAGCAACTTAAAACTTCTTTCACCGAAACGGTCAGAATGCCTGTTTTTGGTATGGTTCATGGCAATGATAACGGCTTTTTAGCTATTATCGATGAAGGCGCTGCAGTTGCATCGATAGAAGCATCGTCTGCTAATGCTAATAAAGGTCATAATACAATAGGTGCACGTTTTAACGATAAATTAACTTCAACATCTGTTATGTTTGCAAAATCATCTAACATGCAACAAGTTTTCCGCATTTCTAAGAAGAGCGATGACATTAAGTCTTTCTCATTAAGTTATTATTTCTTAGAAAACGAAAATGCTGATTATGTTGGTATGGCAAATGTTTATAGAGACTATTTGTTGGATAATAAACTTTTAACTAAAAAAGACACAACACCAAAACTTAATGTGGACCTTTACGGCGCTATTGATGTTAAAGCTAACTTCTTAGGTGTAACTTATAGTGAGTTAGAATCGTTAACTACATATAGTCAGGCTACTAAAATTGCTGAGTACCTTAAGGAAAAAGGAATAAATAACCTTGATATGAGGTATCTTGGTTGGGGTAATAGAGGCCTTACTAATGCTAAAATAGTTGATAAGGCTAAAACAATTGGTTTACTTGGCGGTAATAAAGAGTTTAATAAACTTGTTAGTTATGCCAAGAATAATAAAATTAATATATATCCCGAAAATGATTTGATTTCATTTACTGATGGCTCTAACAAGTTTGCTGCAAAATCTGCTTTTGGCCAAACATTCTATGAGTATCAATATTTAAGGTCTGTATATGTATTTGACCTTAATGGTTTCCAAAAGAGATTGTTAATTCCTACAAAAATTAACGAAAATGTAGATTCGTTTGTAAAATCTTATTCCAAACTCGGTGTAGAAGGAGTATCGCTTTCTACTCTTACAAATAAGGTTTACTCACATCTAAAACAAAAAGAACAGATATACCGTTCTAAATTCCCCAGTATTGCTACTAAAGCTTTAAAAACCGCTGTTGATAGTAAACTTAACGTTGCGGGTGAATCTGCTAATGATTATTCATTTAAGTATTTAAGTAAGATTTATAAATCTCCTATATATTCAAGCGGTTATAGTACATTTGACTCTGAAGTTCCTTTCTATCAAATTGTGTTGCACGGATACATTCCTATGACTGGCGATACAATGGTTCAGTCGATGGATGCAGACACCACTTTCTTAAAATGTGTTGAGTCTGGTATAGAGCTTCTTTGGATGGGTATTTATGAAGATTCTGTTTCCGTTAGTGATACAATTTATGACGAGTTATACGGTTCTACATATACTTTGTGGGCTGACGATGCAGCTGAGAGATATTCTAAATATCAACCTTTGCTTGAAAAAATTCATGATAAAGAGATAGTAAATCATACCGAGATTACCGGTCAGGTAACATCTACTGAGTATTCAAACGGTGTAGTTGTGTATGTAAACTTCTCGGATAAAGATTATACAGTTAACGGAACCAAAGTTCCTGCAAGGAACTTTGCATATAAGGAGGGTTAAAAATGAAACGCGTACAGTTAAGTCTTTCTGCAAGAAGTGCTTGGACCGCTCAAGTATTCATTTTACCTTTCTATTTGGGATTTTGGTTCTTCTTCTTGTCTCCGTTGATTGAATCACTAAGAATGAGCTTTAGTAAAGTTGCTGTTTCTTCCGGCGCAGGTTATACATTTTCATGGGTCGGTCTAGAAAACTACCACGTTGCTTTCTTTAAAGACGGTACATTTACCACTAACCTAACCAAGTCTTTTTCCGATATGGCTTGGAAGGTGCCGGTTGTTATAGTTCTTAGTTTGTTCTTGGCAATTATTATTAACCAGAAATTTCGTGGTAGAGTTTTTGTTCGTGCTGTTTTCTTCTTGCCAGTTATCTTTGCATCAGGTGTTGCACTTACAATGATAAACCAAGATAATGTTGCAAGTAGCGCAATTGCCGGTAACGTTGTTGCCGCCGAAGGCGTAACAAGCATGAATTCATTGAATCAGCTTTTAACAAACGCAGGATTTAGTAGTGAGATTATTTCACTTGCTACTAAGATTGCGAACAGTTTGTTCTCAATGGTTTGGCGTTCGGGTATTCAGATGATTATTTTCCTTGCGGGTCTTCAAAGTATTTCACCTGCACTTTATGAGGCATCTGCTATTGAGGGTGCTACTTCATGGGAAAACTTCTGGAAAATCACATTACCGATGCTCTTACCAACAATCCTTATCAACTTAGTTTATACTATTGTTGATAACTTTACTGATATGTCAAACTCAGTTATGAGGCAGGTTACAAGCCTTATGGCAAAGAGCATTAGTAAACTTGGCTTGGCATCATCATTTGCTTGGATTTACTTCTTGTTTATAGGAATTATTCTTGCAGTAATTATGCTTATATTTAAGCTACTTGACAAATATTCATCATAAGAAAGGGGTTTAGATTATGTTTGATTCAACTCGTGAATTCTTTGAAAATAAACAATATAAGAATCCTTACATATTAAAGCGTAAATCTAAATCCGCCGTTCTTATTTTGTTTAGAACTCTATTTATTATAGGTCTTTCATATTTGTTCTTGTTTCCATTGTTATATATGGTGGTAACCGCTTTCCAAAGTCCTGAAACCGCAAATGACCCATCGGTTATTTGGATTCCAAAAATACTTTCTCTTGATGGTATTCTTGGTGGTTGGAAGTTCCTTAAATTCAGCGAATCTGCTATCCTTACTACCGTTATAACAATATTTGGTACAGCTGGTTCTATTGTTTCTTGTGCAATGGTTGGCTATGGCTTTGCGAGATTCAAGTTCCCGTTCAAAAACCTTGCTTTCTTCTTTGTCCTTTTAACAATTATTGTTCCTGTTCAGACAATTATAATGTCTGCGTACCTCAACTATTGGTTCTTCGATTTTGGTGGAATACTGAAGTTATTTGGTATTGATTCGGTTAACATACTGAACACTGCATGGGTATTTGTTTTACCTGCATTGTTTGGTACCGGCCTTAGAAACGGTTTGTATATATTTATATTTAGACAGTTCTTCTTGGGTCAACCGAAAGACCTTGAAGAAGCTGCTCGTATCGACGGTTGCGGACCTTTCAAAACCTTTATTCGTATAATGGTTCCACTTGCAGGACCTGCATTTGTTACAGTATTGCTTTTCTCAATAGTATGGCATTGGAACGATTTCTATAGTTCTTCAATCTACTTTACCAACGAGGTTAAGCCAATTTCTTGTATGCTTCAAAACCTACAAGCTGCTTTATCAATGGGTTCTGTTTGGGATAGAAATACAACTCGTTACGAAGTTCGTATGTACTTGATGGGTGGCACTTTACTATCTGTTTTACCTCCATTACTTCTTTATATCTTTACTCAACGCTTCTTTACGGAGAGTATCGAGAGAACTGGTTTGGTTGGTTAATAAATCATTCAGCGCAGGAGTTTTCTTGCGCTGATATTTTATTTTGTAAAAAGTAAAAAATATGCTTGATTATTTATAATTGTTGTGTTATAATAAGCGCTGTGGTTAAAGTAATCAAATAAGCGCTTGTAGCTCAGTTGGATAGAGCAACTGCCTTCTAAGCAGTAGGTCCTGGGTTCGAATCCCCGCAAGCGTGCCACAAAATGCCGTCTCCACAAGGGGCGGCATTTGTAATTTGTATTTAAACTTTTTATTATATAAAGAGGTTTGTTTATGGCTGAAATTAAAAATTTAAGAAACATTGCAATAATTGCCCACGTTGACCATGGTAAAACAACGTTGGTTGATGAAATGCTTAAACAAAGCGGTACTTTTCGTAGCAACGAGCAGGTTGCTGAAAGAGTAATGGACTCTAATGATTTAGAACGTGAGCGTGGTATTACCATTTTATCAAAAACCACCAGCGTTAATTTTAATGATATAAAAATCAATATAGTTGATACTCCCGGACATGCTGATTTTGGCGGTGAGGTAGAGCGTATATTACAAATGGTTGATGGTGTTTTGCTTCTTGTAGATGCTTTCGAGGGTTGCATGCCGCAGACTAGGTTTGTTTTAAAGAAAGCGCTTAGCCTTGGTAAAAAGCCAATAGTTGTAGTTAATAAAATCGATAGACCAACAGCTCGACCAACAGAAGTAATTGATGAAGTGCTTGACCTATTTATTGAATTAGGCGCAGATGACGAGCAAATAGAGTTCCCTGTTGTATATGCTTCGGGTAGAGATGGATATGCTTCATTATCTATTGGCGAAAAAGGTACTGACCTTAGACCTTTGTTTGAAACAATTGTTGAAACTATACCTGCCCCCGAGGGTGATACCGAAGGTCCTTTACAAATTCTTTTCTCTAATATTGATTATGATGAGTATATTGGCAGAATTGGTGTTGGTAGGGTTGTACGCGGTAGTGTTAAGAATGGGCAGAACGTTGTGTTATGTCATTCGGATGGCAGTAATACTCGCGCAAAAATTGGTAAATTATATACTTTTTCCGGTTTAAAACGAATAGAAACAGAAGAAGCAGGTTTAGGTGAACTTGTTTCAATTTCAGGTATTGCCGATATTAACATTGGAGATACTGCATGTGATGTAGAAAATATTGAACCACTCCCATTCGTAAAAATAGACGAGCCTACTTTATCTATGAACTTTATGGTTAACAATTCGCCGTTTGCAGGTAAAGAGGGTAAATTTGTTACGTCTAGAAATTTAAGAGAGCGTCTGTTTAAAGAGGTAGAGACAAACGTTAGTTTAAAGGTAGAAGAAACAGATTCTGCCGATACGTTTAAAGTTTCAGGAAGAGGAGAGTTGCATTTATCTATTCTAATTGAAACTATGCGACGTCAAGGTTATGAATTCCAAGTTTCTCCGCCGGAAGTTATTTATAAACGTGATGATAACGGAAACTTACTTGAACCAATTGAACTTTTGATGATTGAAGTACCCGAGGAATATGTTGGTACCGTTATGGAGAGATTGGGACCTAGAAAAGCCGAACTTACCAATATGGGTACTAGAGATGGTGGTTCAACACACCTTGAATTTACAATACCCGCAAGAGGGCTTCTTGGCTATCGCTCGCAGTTTTTGACTGATACAAATGGTAATGGTATTATGAATCATATCTTTAATAGTTATGAGGAATACAAAGGTGATATAGAACACAGAAATACAGGTTCAATAGTTGTTCATGAAACTGGTGAAACGACCGGTTATGGACTTTTTAATACACAAAGCAGAGGCAGACTGTTTATTGGTGCAGGCGTACCTGTATACGAAGGTATGATTGTTGGCGAAAACCCAAAAAATGAAGACATAATTTGTAATGTTTGTAAGAAAAAACACGTAACTAATATGCGTGCTGCAGGCTCGGATGATGCGTTAAAACTTATTCCTCCATCTCATATGAGTCTTGAGCAATCGTTAGAATTTATTAAAGATGACGAGCTTGTTGAAATAACTCCAACAAACATTAGATTAAGGAAAAGAATTTTATCAAAAGAGCTTCGTTTGAAGGCTGAAAGTAGGGCTAATAAAAAATGAGCATAGTTTTTCTAGACCTTGAATGGAACAATGCTTACAGTAAAATTCATCATCGTTTTGTGAACGAGATTATTGAAATCGGCGCAGTTAAACTTGATGACCAATATAACGAGATAGATAGATTTGATATAATTATACGTTCGCAAATTACTAATAGGCTCGGAGGACGATTTAAAACTTTAACTAACATTTCAAACGAGGAGATGCGCGAGGGGGTTGCTTTTGATGAGGCCGTTAAACGCTTTTTATCTTGGTGTGGTAAAGATTTTTTAACGGTTACTTGGAGTAACTCCGATTTGTATGCGATTATAGAAAATTTTCAACTTTTCTACAATGAATTTCCAAAAAACTTTTTCGAAACCTATCTAGATCTGCAGAGATTCTATCATTCTGTATTTAAAAGAGATAACGGTAATCAAATTTCTTTAAAAGCAGCTGCCGAAAGCCTTGAAATTTCACTTGAAGACGTTGCATTACATAGGGCATCAGATGATAGTGCGGTTACTGCAGAAATATTTAAGAAAATTGCTAAACTTGGCGATATAACTGAATTTATTTCAGATACACGTGCAAATGATTTTTATGAAAGACTTAGTTTTAAACCATACTGCATAGATGATATTGATAGTGAATTTATCACTCCTGACGATTTATCTTTCAACTGCGAGTGTGGCAATAAAGCTGATTCCATTTCTGAGTGGAAAGTGGCTAACAAGCAGTTTACTAATATCTTTTTTTGCAGAAAATGTAAAAAACGCTTTTTAGGCAGAGTTAGAATTAAAAAATATTTTGATTGTACCAAAGTTAAAAAGAGTATCCTACCGATTGCAAAAAAAGATAATACAAAAAAACAAGAGGACGCTAAGAGTGAAGTATCTGTGTAATCTTTGCCCAAGACGGTGCGGTGCTGTTAGAACTGAATCCAAAAATATTGGTGGTTTTTGTAGAATGCCATATAAAATCACTGCAGCCCTTGCTGGTCTTCATTTTTGGGAAGAACCTTGCATTAGCGGAAAAGAAGGCTCTGGTACAATATTTTTTAGCGGTTGTCAATTAAAATGTGTGTATTGTCAAAATAAGGAAATTAGTCACACGGGCTTCGGTAAAGAAATAACGCCAAATAGACTTTCAGAGATATTCAAAGAATTGGTTGAAAAGGGTGCTAATAATATAAATTTGGTTAGCCCAACTCCGTATGTTCCGCTAATTATAGAGGCTTTGGATATTTACAAACCACCTGTGCCTATCGTTTATAATTCAAGTGGTTATGAAACTGTAGAAACACTCGAAACGTTAAAAAATTACGCTGATGTTTTTCTTTTGGATATCAAATACTTTAATTCGGATAACGCAAAGAATTATTCGGATGCAGAAGATTATCCAAACGTAGTAAAATTAGCCATTAAAAAAGCAGTAGAAATAGTAGGCGCACCTCTTTTTGATGAACGCGGTATTATGCAACGCGGTGTTATTTTAAGACATCTTTTGTTACCAAGCGCCACTAATGATGCAATAAGCATTATTAATTGGGTAAAAGAAAGCAAATTACCTGTGCTTTTTAGCTTGATGAATCAATATACTGTTATGCCGAACGCTCCAACTCCCATTAACCGAAAAGTAACAAGTAGGGAATATAATAAAGTACTTAATGCTATGCAGGAGTTGGGCGTTGACGGATATATTCAAGAAAACAGCAGTTCAGATATAAAATATATACCAAATTTTGACCTTTCGGGGATATAAAATTGTCAGGCTTGTTGCTTGACAATTTTATTGTTTTTTTATATAATAAATAAAATATCATCAAGGAGTTATAATTATGGCATACTTTTTTCCAGAAGCATCACACACTTTTAACGAATATCTTTTAGTTCCGGGTTATTCTTCTTCAGAGTGTATACCTACTAACGTTTCTTTAAAAACACCAGTAGTTAAGTTTAAAAAAGGTGAAGAACCTGCACTTACAATGAACATTCCATTGGTATCTGCAATTATGCAGTCTGTTTCTAATGATACAATGGCGGTTGCACTTGCAAAAGAGGGCGGTATTTCATTTATTTATGGTTCACAGTCTGTTGAGAATGAGGCTGCTATGGTTCGCTCTGTCAAAAACCATAAGGCAGGTTTTGTAATAAGCGCATCTAACGTTCGTCCTGAAGATACTTTGCAAGATATTCTCGACCTTAAAGAACTAAATGGTTTTTCAACTGTTGCTGTTACAGAAGATGGTACTGCAAACGGTAAGTTGGTTGGTTTGGTAACTAGCCGTGATTATCGTGTTTCAAGAATGGAGCCATCCTTGAAAGTTAAAGAGTTTATGACTCCGTTTGATAAACTTATTTATGCTAAAGAGGGCATATCATTAAAAGAAGCAAACAACATTATTTGGGATAACAAGTTAAATGCTTTGCCTATTGTTGATGATAATGACCATCTTTGCTACATAGTTTTCAGAAAAGACTATGATGAACATAAGCAAAACAAATTAGAACTTCTTGATAAAAATAAAAGATATGTTGTTGGCGCAGGTATAAATACCCGCGACTATGCAGAGCGTGTTCCTGCCCTTGTTGATGCAGGTGCAGACGTTCTTTGTATCGACTCATCTGAAGGTTTTAGTGAGTGGCAGAAATTAACTATTGATTTCATTCGTGAAAAGTATGGCGATACCGTTAAGGTTGGCGCAGGTAATGTTGTTGACAGAGATGGCTTTATGTATTTAGCAGAGTGCGGCGCTGACTTTATTAAGGTTGGTATCGGTGGCGGTTCTATCTGTATTACTCGCGAGCAAAAGGGTATAGGTCGTGGACAAGCTACTGCTTTAATCGATGTATGTGCTGCTCGTGACGAGTATTTTGAGAAGACAGGTGTTTATATTCCTGTTTGTGCAGATGGCGGTATCGTTCAGGATTACCACGTAACACTAGCTCTTGCTATGGGCGCAGACTTCATTATGCTTGGCAGATATTTTGCTCGTTTTGACGAAAGCCCAACAAACAAGTTAACCGTTAACGGTAGTTATGTTAAAGAGTATTGGGGCGAGGGTTCTAGCAGAGCTAGAAACTGGCAACGTTATGATATGGGCGGTGCTAAAAAGCTTTCTTTTGAAGAAGGCGTTGACTCTTATGTTCCTTATGCCGGCAAACTTAAAGATAACGTTAATTTAACTTTAAGCAAGGTTCGTTCTACTATGTGTAACTGTGGTGCATTAAGCATTCCTGAACTACAACAAAAAGCAAAAATCACATTGGTTTCTGCAGTAAGCATTGTTGAGGGTGGCGCACACGACGTTATTCCAAAGAACGATAAATTCTATAACACAAAATAAATTTAAAATAAGTATTGATTTTTGAGTTTCATTGTGATATAATACTTTAGCATTTGATTTACACTTGTCCTTACAAGTGGGTTCTATGCCGTATTTCGACATTGAAGCGGGCAGTCCTCTGGTTTTTAAAACGTATGAATGCTTGGTAAAATTTAAGGAGGAAATTTTAATGGACGCAATTAAAAACTTAACCGCAGGTATGCTTAAAGAAGATGCACCTCAGGTTAAAATCGGTCAAACAGTAAAAGTACATGTAAAAATTCGTGAAGGCGAGCGCGAGAGAATTCAGGTTTTCGAAGGCACTGTTATTGCTCGTAACAATAGCGGCATCGCTGAGACCTTTACCGTACGTCGTGTTTCTTATGGCGTTGGCGTAGAGCGTGTATTTCCACTTCATTCCCCAAATGTTGCTAAGGTTGAAGTTGTTCGTACCGGTAAAATCCGCCGTGCAAAACTTTACTATCTTCGTGATAGAGTTGGTAAGGCTGCAAAACTTAAAGAACAAATCATGTAGTTTACGAAGGGGCAATTTAGTTTGCCCCTTTGTTTGCTAGTAAGAGGTTTTATTTATGGACTATTATTTCGAAAGTAATGCAGATTCTGCAAAAACTTTTACATCTAAAAGAACACCTGCTTTTAAAGAGATTTTTGAGTGGTTGGATGCTATTGTTATTTCGGTAATTGCAGTAATTCTTTTATTTACTTTTATATTTAGAACTGTTGGTATTAAGGGTGCTTCTATGGAAGATACCTTGTTTGAAAACGACCATGTTGTTATTTCAAATCTTTTTTATACACCAAAACAAGGCGATATCGTTGTGATCTCGCGTAATTATTCTAATCTTAATGGAGATACAAATCCTGACGACTCTCCAATAATTAAGCGTGTAATTGCCGTTGCAGGTCAAGATGTTACGATTGACCCCTCAACCGGTAAAGTAATGGTTGATGATATGGTACTTTCTGAAAAGTACATAAAGCAAGGTGGTATTACCACTTGGGGTGATGGCTCTACGGAACCGCGAACCATAACCGTTGAAGAGGGTAAAATATTTGTAATGGGCGATAATCGCGAAGAATCGTTAGATAGCCGTTATTCACAAATTGGTCAGGTAGATATTAGATATGTTCTTGGCCGCGCAATATTCAGAATATATCCATTCTCATCTATTGGAGGACTTTAAGCATGGCTGATATGCAAACTATTCAGTGGTTTCCCGGCCATATGGCTAAAACCAAACGAAAAATCGTTGAGAGTTTGCACCTTGTTGATGCTGTAATTGAAATCGTAGATTCAAGAATACCTGTCAGCAGCCGTAATCCGGAGTTGGCAGGTATTATTGATAAAAAGCCACATATTATACTGCTAAACAAGTGCGACTTAGCTGACCAAAATGTTACAAAAAAATGGGCAGAGTATTTTAATAAAAATGGAACTCCTGCAATTATTACCGATGCAAAACAGGGCATAGGTATAAATAATTTCCAATCGGCAGTTTTAAAAGTTTTGTCTGACAAACTTGAAAAATTTAACGAAAAAGGTATGGTAGGTAAAAAGTTAAGATTGATGATTGTTGGTATACCTAACGTCGGAAAATCTTCTTTTATCAATAAACTTTGTAAAGGCTCACGCGCAAAAGTAGAGGATAGACCTGGTGTTACGCGTGGTAATCAATGGTATACTGTAAACGAGCGAATAGAACTTTTAGATACTCCCGGTATGCTTTGGCCAAAGTTCGATGATAAACTTGTAGGCGAGCATTTGGCTTTTTGCGGCTCTGTTAAAGATGAGATAATTGACCGCGAGTTACTTGCTATGCGACTTGCTGAATTTCTTGGTGCAAATTACCCCGAATTACTTACTGCAAGATATAAAGTATCAGATTTCGATTGTGATGCTTACGACCTATTGTGTGCTATCGGCAAAGCTAGAGGTATGGTTATTCGTGGTGGCGAAATTGATACAGAGCGTGCTTCTGTAATGTTATTAGATGAATTCAGAGGCGGTAAACTAGGCAAGATTTCTATTGAGAAACCGGAGGATTTAGAATGCCAAGTTTAGAGTATGAGTTAGATTTAATGAATAAAGGGTATAATTTTGTCTGTGGTATTGATGAAGCGGGACGCGGGCCACTTGCTGGTCCGGTTTGTGCTGCGGCAGTAATACTTGACCCAGATAATTTGATTGAAGGTCTAAACGACTCCAAAAAATTATCGGAAAAGAAACGTGAACTTCTCTATAATGAAATTATTGCAAAAGCTAAAAGTTATTCTATCGCTTTTGCCTCGGTTGAAGAAATCGAGGAAATAAATATTTTAAACGCAACATATCTTGCCATGCGTCGCGCGGCTGAGGGGTTAGAGATTAAACCGGATTATATTCTAATTGATGGTAACAGAACACCGCCCGATATGCCGGCTCCTAGTAGTACGATTATTAAAGGCGATGCTATTTCATTGTCGATATCAGCAGCTTCAATTCTCGCAAAAGTAACTCGTGATAGATATATGCTTGACCTACCGCAACAGTATGACGTTTATAATTTCAAAAAACATAAGGGCTATGGAACAAAAGAGCATACTGACCTTATTAAGCAGTATGGTCCAAGTGATGTTCACCGCTTAAGTTTTTTGAAGAATATACTTAAATAATATGAATGTAAAAGATATTGGTATAAAAGGCGAAAGTGCGGTTGCAAGATATTTAAAATTAAGATTTTATAGAATTTTGGAACGCAATTACGATTCAAGATATGGCGAATTGGATATTATCGCTTCAAATTGGAAATATCTATGTTTTGTTGAGGTTAAAACGCGCTCTGAAAAGAGTTTAGGTAGTCCCGCAGAATATGTTGATAAGTATAAACAGAATAGACTTATAAAAACAGCTTTTTCTTATTTAAAGCGGAATCCAACAAAGTTAATGCCACGTTTTGATATTGCTGAAGTTTACCATAAAGATGGCAAATTTCGCATAAATTATATAGAAAATGCTTTTGAGGTTACGAAAGAGAATTATCATAATTATTAAAGGAGGGGGATTGCAGTGTCAATTTTCGGGCTTTCAGACCTACATTTGCCATTAGGCGCAGACAAGCCTATGGACATATTTCGTGGTTGGAATGACTATGTAACAAGAATTGAAAACAGTTGGCGAAGAATAATAACACCTGATGACACTGTTGTTATCCCGGGCGATATTTCGTGGGCATTAAAATTAGAAGATACCTATAAGGATTTTCAGTTTATCAATAATCTACCAGGCAAAAAAATCATTCTAAAAGGTAATCACGATTTATGGTGGTCTACTATGAACAAAATGAATAAGTTTTTGGAAGAAAACGAATTTTCAAGCATTAGTTTTGTTCATAATTCTGCTTATGAAATAGGGAATTACGCTATTTGTGGTTCGCGTGGTTGGTTTTTTGATGATAAAAATGCATCAAAAAAAGTGATTTTGAGAGAGGCGTTAAGGTTAGACGCTTCAATCGGCGCGGCAGTGTCGCAGGGTAAAATCCCGATAGTGTTTTTGCACTATCCTGTTTGTTATAACGAACAAGTCTGCGAAGAACTGTTTGAGGTACTAAAGAAGTATAATATTAAAGAGGTTTGGCACGGACACATTCATGGTGCAGGTAAACAGTATATTACTACAAATTATGATGGCGTCTCGTTTCATTTAATCTCTTGTGATTGTGTGGATTTTGCGCCCGTTTTAATAAAATAAAAAAATTTCAAAAAAATGTAAAATAAGTGTAGAAATTTACATCTATATGTGTTATAGTATATGTTGCATATTGATGTTTTTATGGAGGTATAAATCAAATGAGTCTTAAAGGTTCAAAGAAAGTTGAAACAAATCGTTATGAATTAGAAATCACTATCGATGCTGAAAGCTTTCAAAATGCAATTAAAGAAGCTTACAAAAAGAATCGTAACAAGATTAACGTTCAGGGCTTCAGAAAGGGTAAGGCACCACTTAGCATAATTGAAAAATATTATGGCGAAGGTGTATTCTTCGAAGATGCTCTTAATCTTCTTTATGCAGATGCATTAGAAGGCGCTGTAAATGAGGCAGGTCTTAAAATGATTGATGATAAAATCGATTTTGACCTTGTTTCTATTAGCAAAGCAGAGGGTGTGGAATTCAAAGCTACTATCACTACATACCCCGAAGTAGCTCTTAAAAACTATAAAGGCTTAACTGCTGAAAGAGTAATTCCTGTTGTTACCGACGAAGAGGTAGACGAGGAAATCAACCGTATGGCAGACCGCAACGCTCGTGTTGTTGCAGTTGAAGACAGAGCAGCAGAAAATGGCGACATCACTACTATCGACTTTGAAGGCTTTGTGGACGAGGTTGCTTTTGATGGCGGTAAAGCAGAAGGCTATGCATTAACACTCGGTTCAAATCAGTTCATTCCTGGTTTTGAAGACCAAATAGTTGGCCACAATGTTGGCGATGAATTTGATGTTAATGTTGAATTCCCTGCAGATTACGGCGCAGAAAACCTTGCTGGTAAACCTGCAGTATTCAAAGTAAAACTTCACGAGATTAAAAAGCGTGAACTTCCCGCTATTGATGATGAGTTCGCTAAGGACGTTAGCGAGTTCGATACATTAGCAGAATTAAAGGCTGATGTTAAAGCAAAAGCGCTTGAGAGAAAAACAACTGCATCTGACGAGGATGTTGAAAACACTCTAATCGATAAACTTATTGAAGAATTAGAAGCAGATATTCCTGCTGCTATGTTCGAGCGCAGAATCGACGATAGCATTCGCGATTTTGATTATAGACTTCGCTCACAAGGTATGGATTTAGATACCTATATGAAATATCTTGGCATGAACGATGTTAATGCTTTAAGAGATAACTTCCGTCCACAAGCAGAGAAATCTGTTAAGGTTAGAATGGCTCTTGAGAAGATTGTTGAACTTGAAAACATCGTTCCTACTGCAGAAGATTTAGACGCAGAGTTCGAGAAACTTGCAAAGCAATACAATATGGAAGCAGATAAGATTAAGGCAATGATTCCTGAAAGCGAATTAACTCAAGATGTTGCTGTATCCAAAGCTATTGCTCTTGTTAAAGATGCCGCTAAAATTAAGGATGTTGAAAAGAAGTCTGAAGTAGCAGAAAAGAAACCTGCTGCAAAGAAAACAACAACTAAAAAGGCAACTACAACAAAAAAAGCAGCTGAAGACGGTGAGAAAAAACCAGCAGCTAAGAAGACTACCTCTACTGCTAAAAAGACCACTACAACCACTAAGAAAGCATCTACAACAACTAAGTCTACTGCCGCTAAATCTACTACAACTAAAAAGGCAACCACTACTAAATCTACAACTACTAAAAAGACAACAACCAAAAAGGCTGCCGAAACTAAAGAATAATTTTTGATTATTTTTTATTACTTTTGTTCATAATTATACTTGTATAGGAGGTATTCTAAATGGACATGAATTTAGTTCCTTATGTTGTTGAACAAACTAGCAGAGGCGAGCGTTCGTATGATATTTTTTCGCGTCTACTAAACGACCGTATTATTATGTTGTGCGATCAGGTTGATAATGCATCTGCAAGTGTTGTTATAGCACAAATGTTATACCTAGAAAGTCAAGACCCTGAAAAAGATATTCATTTTTATATCAATAGCCCAGGTGGTTCAGTTTCTGCAGGTATGGCTATTTTCGATACAATGAATTATATTAAGTGTGATGTTAGTACCATCTGTATGGGTATGGCTGCAAGTATGGGAGCTTTCTTGCTTGCTGCAGGTACTAAAGGCAAGCGTTATGCTTTACCTAACAGTGAAATTATGATTCACCAACCATTAGGCTCTGCAGAAGGTCAAGCTAGTGATATTCTTATCCATGCTAACCACATTAAGCACATTCGTGAAACTATCAATAAGGTTTTAGCAGATGCAACAGGTAAACCACTCGAAACTATCGAGCGTGATACCGAGCGCGACAATTTTATGACTGCTGCTGCCGCTGCTGAATACGGACTCATTGATAAGGTAATTGAAAAAAGGTAATTTTCTGATAGCCAGGTCATAAGACTTGGCTATCCTATTTAAAGGAGTTAACAACTTGGCTAACAAAAACGATAATCTTAAATGCTCTTTCTGTGGCAAAACACAAGACGAGGTTGAACGTTTGCTTGCAGGCAATGGTGTGTATATTTGTAATGAGTGTGTTGATTTGTGTCATTCGTTAATGGGTGGCGCAGAATTCGAGCCTTATGGTAGCACCGATAAGGGCGCAGATTTTTCTAATATGCTAATTCCAACACCAATTGAGATTAAAAATCATTTAGACCAATACGTTATAGGTCAAGATGCGGCTAAAACCACGCTAGCTGTGGCAGTTTACAATCACTATAAACGTATAACAAATAAGCAAAGTGATGTTGAACTTGGTAAAAGTAATGTTCTTTTGTTAGGCCCTACGGGAGTTGGTAAAACACTTTTAGCTCAGACTTTGGCTAAATTTATAGATGTTCCAATTGCTATTACTGATGCAACAACCTTGACCGAGGCTGGTTATGTTGGTGAGGATGTGGAAAACATTTTACTACGACTAATCCAAGCCGCAGATTATGATATTGAAAGGGCAGAGCATGGCATTATCTACGTTGATGAGATTGATAAGATTGCCAGAAAGTCTGAAAACACCTCAATAACACGCGACGTTAGTGGCGAAGGTGTTCAGCAAGCGCTTTTAAAAATTCTTGAAGGTACTGTTTCAAACGTTCCACCGCAAGGCGGCAGAAAGCATCCACAACAAGAGTTTATACAGATTGATACATCTAA
>JAZOQV010000047.1:0-40516 GCA_045656265.1 Acutalibacteraceae bacterium
TAACACCCTTACTTAAAGAATAATTTACTTATATTATAAATGTAATAAATATAATTGTAAATGTAAATTTTTAATATTTTGTGTTATTTTTGTAGACAAAATATAAGAAAAAACACTGTATTTGCAAAGGGTTGTTAAAAATTTGTACTTTTTAAAGATAAATTAAACTGCATAAAATACCACGCTCGCCGCCCGTTGCTCTGTGAGAGTGTAAATATTCACTATTGCAGCAGGTGCAAATATCGCTTTTTAAGATATTACTGTCTTTAATACCTGCTTTAATTAGAGTGAGTCTGCAAAGTTCTTTAAGGTCGAGTTGGTATTTTCCGCCACCCTTAACCATTAGAGCGTGGGGCGGGATTTCAATGCTCATTTTATTAACTTCGGTTATAACTGCGTCGTCAACTTCGTAGCAGTCCATACAAATAGAAGGCCCTATTACTGCAACAACATCGTGAGGATTGCATCCGTAATCGCTTTGCATACGCTCTACGGTAAGCCTTCCGATTTCACCAACAGTTCCGCGCCAACCCGAGTGTGATGCGGCAATAACTTTTTTTATAGGATCGTAGAAAATAAGCGGTACACAGTCGGCAAAACTCGAGCAAAGTACGGCGCCTTCTACGTTGGTAATCATACCATCGGTATCGGGCGGAACAACCTCGCCTTTTTCGGTAATATTAACAATGTTAACGGTATGGGTCTGTTTCGAAAAAACAAGGTTTTTGGGGTCGGCATCAATAACTTTGCAGATGCGTCTGAAATTTTCGTCAACAGATTCTTTACTGTCGCCGCCGGTATAACTTAGGTTCATAGTGCTGTACTTGCCGTTACTTACACCGCCAATTCTTGTAGAGAAGCAGTGTTTTACCCCGAATTTCTCTAAAATAGGGAAGGTAATATACAAAACACCGTCTTGGTTTTTTATATTGCAATTAGTGCTTTTAAGCATAGTTTTCTCCTAGGAATAGATAGAATTTTGATATGCGAAATGAAGGTCAGTCCCGTCGCTTTGTAAAGTAACTGTACCCATTTGGTCGGTTCTGTAAATTTTGCATTTCGCGTTAAGTTTAGAAATGGTAACGTCGTGCGGATGCCCGTATTTATTTCCCTCGCCGACCGATATAATCGCATATTTTGGATTTACGCTTTTTAAAAAATCCTGACCCGTTGCGGTGTAACTTCCGTGATGGCCAATTTTTATAACGTCTGCTGAAATATCAGCGTCGGTTTCTAGTATATCAAATTCTGCATCAAACTCGGCATCTCCCATAAATAGATATGAGGTATCTTTGTAGGTTAACTTTACCACCGCCGAGTAGTTGTTAAGCCCATCGTTTTCCTCTTTAACGGGGGATAGGCAAACTGCTTTATAATCTTCGCCCTCGCAAATGGTAATGCCCGCCTTAGCTCTTATAACTTCGCAACCATTATTTAGTGCGGCATCAAGTAAATTTTCGTAAACTTTTGTGGTTGGTACGTCCTTTTCGGGTATGTATGGCATCAAAAATTCGCCAACCGGAAAACTGTTTAAAACGTCGTCAAGACCACCAATGTGGTCAGCGTGCGGATGGGTTGCAACCATATAGTCAATTTTCTCAATACCCTCGTCTTTTATAAACTCAACAAGTTCATCGCTAGTGCCAACGTCGCCACCGTCAATAAGCAAGGTCTTTTTGTCGGGCAGCATAATAAGTTCGCTATCGCCCTGCTTAACATCAATGTATTTTATCAATAACCCCGAGTAGTCTTTGTAGGTTGTAACCTTAAAATCCGAGCCAACGGGAAGGTCTAATTCAAAACCGCAAGCGGTAAAGAAAAGTACCGTTGCCAGCAATAAAGAAATTATCCGAAATCTTTTCATTTTCTACCTCTTAAAGCATAGTGTTCCATAATTATAGTATAATAAAAATTATATAAAAAATCAAGAAAAACAACTACACTTTCAAATATTATTACAAAAATAATACAAATGCTTTTTGTGGGGTGTTTGTGCTTGACATCGGGAGTGATTAATTGTATAATATTTTTGGTTATATATACATATTTGTAAGCTTCGTTTTTACTGAGTTTATGGCAATACTAATTTTATAAAGAAAATTAAGAGGTGCCTCATTTGGATAAATTTGTTATTACCGGCGGCAACAAACTTAATGGCGAAATAACCATTAGTGGTGCAAAAAATGCTGCTGTTGCTATTATACCCGCAATACTTCTTTGTAATGAAGTTTGTAGAATAGAAAATGTTCCCGAGATTTCTGACGTTTCTATTATGATTCGTATTTTGTACGAACTTGGCGCAAGCGTTAAAATGATAAATAGGGACACTATTGAAATCGACCCATCGGGTGTTAAATCTTGCACAGTGTCGGCAGATATGAGCAATCGTATGCGCGCAAGTAGTTACTTTATGGGCGCAATGCTTGGTCGTTTTAATCGTGCAAAGGTGGCGCCTCCCGGCGGTTGCGACTTTGGCGTTAGACCGATAGACCAACATATAAAGGGCTTCGAGGCGTTGGGCGCTAAGGTTACTATCGACAACGGTATGGTAGACGCTAAAGCAGATATGCTTGTTGGCGGTCCTGTTTATTTAGATAAAGTTTCGGTTGGCGCAACTATAAACATTATGTTAGCCGCAGTAAAAGCAAAGGGCTTAACTGTTATAGAAAATGCCGCTAAAGAGCCGCACGTTGTTGACTTGGCAAACTTCTTAAACTCAATGGGCGCTAACATTATGGGCGCAGGTACAAACGTTATTAAAATCCGCGGTGTTGAAGAACTTCACGGTACAACTTATAGCATTATTCCTGACCAGATTGAAGCAGGTACTTATATGGTAGCTGCCGCAATCACGGGTGGTAACGTGCTTATAAAGAACATCACACCTAAACATTTAGAGTCTATAATCGCAAAACTTGTAGAAACAGGTGTTACTGTCGAGCAGTATGATGATAGCGTGCGTGTTATAGCAAATGGCAGACCTAAAAAGTGCAACGTAATAACCTTGCCTCATCCGGGCTTTCCAACCGATATGCAACCGCAAATGGCAGTGCTTTTATCGGTAGCTGAGGGTACAAGCATTATTACCGATAGCGTGTGGGATAACCGTTTCAGATATGTAGACCAGTTAACAATTATGGGAGCCGAAATTCAAGTAGACGGTAGGGTGGCAGTTATCTCGGGCGTAGAGAAATTAAAAGGCGCACCCGTTATGGCAACCGACCTTCGCGCCGGTGCTGCTATGATAATCGCAGGGCTTTTTGCAGAGGGCGTTACTGAGATTGAGAATATCGAGTTTATCGATAGAGGATACGCTAACGTTGTTGAAAAGTTGAATGCAGTTGGCGCAGATATTAAAAGGGTTAAGATTTTAAACCCTACGTCTGTTAAAGAAGCACTTTAATAAATGTATATGCGGTGTCCTACTTAGGACACCGCTAATTTTTAAGGAGGAATAATATGGCACGATTTTGTCCGCTTTTTAGTAGCAGTAGCGGTAACTGTATATACATAGGCTCGGGCGATACCCACATACTTATAGATGCAGGCGTTAGCGCCCGTCGTATAACCGATGCGCTAAAGGGAATAAACATTTTGCCCGAGGCAATTTCGGCTATATTTGTTACCCATCAGCACACCGACCATATAGCAGGCTTACATAAATTTGCAGTAAAGCGTGGTATACCTATATATATGTCAAAAGCAACTGCCGATTCTTTGGAGCAAAGCGATTTACCAATGTCCGAACTTAACGTTAGAGTTTTGGATAGCGAGGTCGAGGTTGGCGAACTTACTGTGCGCAGATTTTGCACAAGCCACGATTGTAGCGGTTCAAGCGGTTATAGAATAGATATGAGGGATAGGACGTTTGCAGTCTGCACCGATACGGGCATTATAACCGACGAGATTCGCGAGAATCTTTACGGTTGCGAGTTGGTGTTTATCGAATCTAACCACGACGTAAATATGCTGTCGCAAGGTCCATATCCTGTCGCGCTTAAACGACGTATTTTGTCAGAATGTGGCCATCTGTCTAACGGCAGTTGCGCCAAAGAGTTGCCCGAACTTGTAAGGCGTGGCACGTCTAGGATAATTTTAGGGCATTTAAGCCCACACAATAACACCGAACAGTTGGCGCTCTCGGCTGCCAATGCCGAACTTTTAAGTAGCGGATTTACAGAGGGTGAAGACTATATTATATATGTAGCCCCAAAGCAAAACGGAAAACTGTTTTCTTTATAAGGAGTTTGTAATGCAAATAACACTAATAACGGTTGGCAAGTTAAAAGAGAAATATTTTGTAGAGGCTTCTAAGGAGTACGAAAAGCGTCTTTCAACCTATTGTAAATTAGAGGTTAAGGAAATAGAGGCTGCGCGTTTGCCGCAAAATCCATCAGGTAGCGAAATAGATATAGCCCTTAAAGAAGAAACCGTAAAAATAAAAAAAGCAATACCGCAAAACAGCGAGATAATAACCCTTTGTATTGAGGGCGAAATGATGGATAGCGTAAAACTATCAAAAAAATTAGAGAACTTGCGTGTGTCGGGTTGTGGTAAAATTTGCTTTATAATTGGTGGCTCGTATGGAATAGACGAAGAAATAAAGGCTATGTCAAAACTCCGCCTTTCAATGTCAAAAATGACATTTCCGCATAGACTTGCGCGAATTATGCTTTTAGAACAAATATACAGAGCATACAAAATAACCGAAGGCGGAACGTATCATAAATAATCTTTTGGTGCTTATAGTGAGGTAGCAATGCAAAAAACAAATTTTGAAAACATTAATAAAAAAGAGTTCGAAAAGATTTTTTTATCATATAGGAATCAAATGATACTGTTGGCTCTGAGTGTTTTACATGATGAACATGATGCAGAAGATACCGTTAGCGAGGTTTTTTTGAAATTAGCAGAAAAACATTTGCAAAAAGTGATGGCAATCGAGAAAGAAACTGATATCCGAAATTATTTATTGAAAGCAACAAAAAATACAGCACTTAATACCCTTAAAACAAAATTTAAAAATAAAGTATCAATAGATGATTTGATTGAAAATAATAGTAGGTATGCAAAAGAAAATCACAGCATTTGTTTTGTAGAAAAAATACACAATAAAATTGAGGCCGAAAGGATGCTAGAAGCTATTTCTTTAATGAAAGAAAAATATAGAAATGTATTATATTTGCGTTTTGTTCTAGGAATGACAGTACCTGAAATTTCTGAGAAACTGAACCAAACTATAGATGCAACAAAGAAACAACTAGAACGTGGTAAGAAAACGCTTATAGAAAAAATAAACAAATATTGAAAAGTAAATGTTGCAGAAAGTATGATGAATTATATATTTGAAAAATAATTGTATCACATAAAAGCGGCCGCATCTGTTCTTTTTAAGAGCATATGCGGCCTTTTGTAGACACTATTTAAACTCGTTAATTTTATTTATAAAGTGCTTCAGCGGAATATTAGAAATTGGTGCTTTGCTTTCTTTGTTCACAACGCCGCTGGTTTCGAATTCATAACCCAAACTTTTGTAAATATCTTGTTTTAAAGGCCCTGCGTTGGATAAAGCAGAGTTTTCAACATTGCCGTCAACTATTTTAAATGTGCCTTGATATGCATACAATGAGTAATATCTTTGGCTATCTTCACGTTTCTTAGCAAAAAATATATACTCGTCGCCTACGTCAAATATATATTGATTATCTACTTTTTGTTGCACATACATACCTGTATATTTTTGATTTGTACTTTCATGACCAGAAATTACTTTTTTTATTTGCTCATGTTTTATGAAATTGTCGTAGAGCATTTCTCCTCCATTTACATAGAGTTTCTCGCCGTTGTAAATACCTTTACATACTTCTTGCACCTCTGGAGTTATTTCTGTTCGAATCATAGCGTTATTAGCAACAAAAGGGGATGCATGTAAAACTTTTATTTTTAAAATAATATCGGCATCTTGAATTAATTCGTTAAAGGTGGTTGCTAGTTTGTTATAATCGCTTTTTGTAACAATAGTATAAGCCAAATCTTTGTCTTCGTTTTTTATGTTGGTTTCATATGGTTTTTTGCTTTCTTCATGAGCAGAAGAGACTAGAATATCGCTACTGATGTTGTTGTTTAGTTCACTTGTTTCTAGCTTGTTTTCACCACAACCGCACAAACAAAAAAATACGACTAATAATAAAATGATTTTCTTCATAATATTTACCTCAACTTTAAGTGTATTTCGCGTTGATTCCTTGAAGATCTCCTGCGCGAGGAGAATCAACAATACGACCAGCGCCTTCTTGGCACATAATAGTTCTCGTGTTTGAATTGTTCTCGTCGAGTCCCATAGTATGACCTATTTCGTGGGCAAGTGTTGCTTTGCCAGCGGAGTATTTGTTATTATAATAAACTGTACACCAACCCCAATTTTGACTGTCTGCATCAACTTGAGTGCTATATAACCAAAAGTTCATATAACCATTGCTATTATCATCGTCTTTGTATGTGTAAAATTCTACGGTTCCTTGAGATTTGGTAGAGGTTTCTCTCCAAGAAATAGGAGTTTCTAGTATATCAGACGTGTATATCCAATCATGATATGCTTCCGTTATTAAATCTTCTATGCGTGAGGCAGAAGAGTCTATCCAATAATATCTTTTGTTATAGCCCCAATTTCCTACGCCACCATTTAGTTTGTATCGAAAAAGTTCATATTGGCTTGCTGCGAAGACATTTATTGTTGAAAGAAATGTTAACATTACCGATAGAAAAACAGATAAAAAACATTTAGCATATAATTTTTTCATTTTCACCATTCCTTTTTGCGTTTTCTGCGTTTTATACGTATATTTCTATATAAAACTGGAGAAAGTCAAATTACCGGAATACACTATAATTAAAATGTGCCAAAAGATCATATAAATTTTACTGACGTAAAATATCATAAGCAACTCTCCTTGAATTTTAATCAGTTTTACTACTTATACAACAATTAAATTACGCATTAGGGGACATTTTACAAAAAATTATAATTACATCTATTTTTTTATTTACTTTATTTTTTGAGTAAAAACCAAGCACATGTTTATCCTTCGTAAATAATACCTTGCAAAAGTTAGGTTGGTTACATTAAAATATATTTAATAGACATATTTGTAATAAAAATAAAAAAAGTATTGACCTTATTAAAACATTGTGATATAATGTCTTTACCTCTTTAAAAGGCTTTCTTTCGGAAGTCTTTTTTCTGTGTGTGCTTTTTTACCTTTATATGCGAGAACTTAAAGGCGAAAAACACTCGTAAGAGGGAGGCCGTCCGGACCTTGTCCGGTAAAATTTTTCCGTAAAACGGAGGTGCCGTCATGAGAGTTAAAATTACCCTCGCTTGTACAGAATGCAAGCAACGCAATTACAACACAATGAAAAACAAAAAGAACGACCCTGACAGACTTGAAATGAATAAGTATTGCAGATTCTGCAAAAAGCACACTCTGCACAAGGAAACAAAATAAGGGGGCAGAACTGTGAAAGTTTTAAATCAGATTTGTCGCATTGTAACCTTGGCTATTGGTCTTGCCGCTTTGGTTCTTTTCTTCTTCCCGGTAGCAACTTTACCTGCTGCATCACCCGTTGATGTTACAGGCACTCAGCTTGCTTTCGGTGTAAGCATTAAAGATGCAGCCGGCAATGCTCACAACCTCTATGTGTCTTCTTACTACATGTTCAGCTTTGTTCTTACCGCATTTGCTACCATATTATCTGGTGTTGCAGTTTTCGGTGGTTTCAAAGGTAAGTCGGCAAAAGGCTCTATCGTAACTTCGTATATTTGCACTTTTATCGCCGGTCTTATTATGTTAGTAATTGCTTTAAGTAGCGTAACCAAGTTTGTGGATTTCCGTCCACTTACTCTTACAACAACTAAGGTTGCCTACACACCCATTGTACTTATTGCCGCAATAGTTATTTTGGCAATGTTCGTAATTGGTGTTATAACATGGCTCGTTAACGACTATGTCGAAGTTCTCGCTTCAAACGGCCAAAAGCTAACTATCAAACAAAAAGTAGTAAAATTCATCCGCGAAATGGTTGCAGAAATCAAAAAGATTGTTTGGCCATCAAAATCTACCGTACTTCGCAACTCGGTTATAGTTCTTATAATCTGCGCAATACTCGGTGCATTTGTTTGGATTGTAGACTATCTTCTTGGTTTGCTTGTTAACTTCATTACAACTCTATAATTGGGGGAACTGTAATGGCAGAATTAAACGATGCAAAGTGGTACGTTATCCACACCTACTCAGGCTATGAAAATAAGGTCGCAACAGACCTTGAAACAATTGTTGAAAACCGTGGCTTTGGTGAACTTATTCACGAAATCCGCATTCCTACCGAAGTTGTAACCGAGATTAAAGAAGATGGTTCAACAAAAGAGGTAGAACGCAAGATTTTCCCCGGTTATGTTCTTGTAAAAATGATTGTTACCGACGAGTCTTGGTATCTAGTGCGTAACGTTCGCGGTGTTACAGGCTTCGTAGGCCCAGGTTCAAAACCCGTGCCTTTAACCGAAGCAGAGGTTGCTTCCCTTGGTGTTGATAAACACACCGTAAAGGTAAATTACAAGGTGGGCGACAACGTAAAGGTTATTGACAGTCCGCTTGAAGGATACACAGGTATCGTAAGCGAAATCGATGTTGAGAAAAACAGTGTTAAAATTGTTATTTCTCTATTTGGTAGGGAAACCCCTGCCGAGTTAGGTCTTGACCAAGTAGCATTGGTAGAAGACTAAAGTAAATCAGTTAATATGCGGAAATCCGCTTATTAAGGCGCCTTGAGGCGTCAGTGGGAGGTGGGCAAATCCGATGCCTGCCGCCGTTACCACGAATTTTTGGAGGTGCAAACAATGGCTCAAAAAATCACGGGCTATATCAAACTGCAAATCCCTGCTGGTAAAGCCACTCCGGCCCCACCGGTAGGTCCTGCGCTTGGTCAACATGGTGTTAACATCATGGCATTCACAAAAGAATTTAACGAGCGCACAAAGAACGACGCAGGTCTATTAATTCCTGTTGTTATTACTGTATACGCTGACCGTTCCTTCAGCTTTGTAACCAAAACCCCGCCAGCAGCAGTGCTTATTAAAAAAGCATGTAACATTGAAAGCGGTTCAGGCGTTCCTAACAAAGACAAGGTTGCAAAGATCACTAAGGAGCAGATTAAAGCAATCGCCGAACAAAAGATGCCCGACTTAAACGCTGCATCGGTTGAAGCTGCTATGAGCATGATCGCCGGTACTGCCAGAAGCATGGGCGTTGAAGTAGTCGACTAATGCTCCCCCGTGGGAGGAAATTTCCGATTTAACCACTTATTGGGAGGTAAAATAAAGTGAAACACGGTAAAAAATATAACGAAAGCATTAAGCTTGTTGAAAACGGCAAGTTATACGATGCTAACGAAGCTATGGGTCTGGCTGTACAGACCAAAATTGCAAAATTCGATGAGACTGTTGAGGTACACGTAAGATTAGGTGTTGACTCTCGCCATGCTGACCAGCAGGTTCGCGGCGCTGTTGTTCTTCCAAACGGTACCGGTAAAACAGTTCGTACCTTAGTTATTACTAAGGGCGACAAAATAAAAGAAGCAGAAGCAGCAGGCTCCGACTTTGTTGGCGCTGAAGAAATGGTTGAAAAGATTCAGAAAGAAAACTGGATGGATTTCGACGTAGTTATCGCTTCTCCTGACATGATGGGTCTTGTTGGTCGTCTTGGTAAGGTTTTAGGTCCTCGTGGACTTATGCCTACTCCAAAGGCTGGTACCGTTACACCTGATGTTGCTAAGGCTGTTACCGAGGCAAAAGCAGGTAAAATCGAGTATCGTCTAGATAAAGCTAACATCATTCACTGTCCTATCGGCAAGGTTTCTTTTGGTCCTGAAAAATTACAAGAGAACTTTGACACCCTTATGAATGCAATTGTTAAGGCTAAGCCTGCAGCTGCAAAGGGTCAGTACATTCGTTCTTGCACCGTAGCTACAACTATGGGCCCTGGTATCAAAATCAACCCTGCAAAATTCGGCGTTTAATATTTTTTAAAAAAGGTATTGACACCGCACATATTTTGTGTTATTATACACAAAGTCAGCATAACCAAAGACAGTAGGTTCCGCATAAAAGCGGTGTAAATCCTACCGAGGGAATGTGTAAAAATTTACGGTTAATTATCACTGTATGTTTATGCCCGTTTCCGTCTTTGGAAACGGGTTTATTATTTATAAACCATCATTTTTTCGGAGGTGACATTTTTGCCAAGTCAAAAGGTTTTAGAACTCAAAAAGCAACAGGTTGCAGACATTAAAGAGTTAGTTGCTAACAGTGTAGCAGGCGTTTTAGTTGATTACAGAGGTATCAACGCAGGCGACGACACCAAACTTCGTAAAGATTTACGTGAAGCTGGCGTTAACTACATGGTTGTTAAAAACAGCATTCTGCACCGTGCATTCGAAGGTACAGATTTAGCAGAGCTTGACAGTGTTCTTACTGGTACAACCGCTCTTGCAATCAGCCCCGAAGACCATACAGCTGCTGCTCGTATTTTGGGCAAATACGCTGATGAGAATGAGAATTTCTCACTTAAAGGCGGTTATCTAGACGGTAAGGCTATCGACCTTGCAACAGTTACCGCACTTGCTAAACTTCCTACCAAGGAAGTATTGCTTGCAACAGTTTGCAACGCATTCCAAGCACCTATCGCGGCTTTTGCCCGCGCTATCCAAGCCGTAGTCGATAAAGGCGAAGGCGAAACAGCAGCCGAATAATTAAGGCTAAATTTTTAAAATTATAAATTTATTGGAGGTAATTATAATGGCATCAGAAAAAGTTACAGCTATTGTAGAAGAAGTTAAAAATCTAACAGTTCTCGAGCTTTCAGAGCTCGTATCAGCAATCGAAGAAGAGTTCGGCGTATCCGCTGCAGCAGCAGTTGCAGTAGCAGCTCCCGCAGCAGGCGGCGCAGCAGCTGAAGAGAAAACCGAGTTCGACGTTGTTCTTGCAGACGCAGGCGCAGAGAAAATTAAGGTTATCAAGGTTGTTCGTGAAATCACCGGTCTTGGCCTTGCAGACGCTAAAGCTGCAGTTGAGGCTGCTCCTAAAGCTCTTAAAGAAGGCGTTTCTAAGGACGAAGCTGATGAGCTTAAGAAGAAGCTCGAAGAAGTTGGCGCAAAAGTTGAGCTTAAGTAATTTAATACTTAAAACTTCTAAAAGCCACGCGAAAGCGTGGCTTTTTCTTATGCAAATATATCAATTGTTTTAAAAAACCCGAGGAACAGATAAAGTTCTTCGGGTGTTTCTTATGAATTTATTTTATTTAGTGCTGCTTCTGCAGAGCGGATGCCGTCAACCGCTGCCGACATAATACCACCTGCATATCCCGCGCCTTCGCCACAAGGTATAAGACCTTTTATGTTAGACTCAAATGCGGTATCTCTCAAAATTCTAACAGGGGAGGAACTGCGTGTTTCGGGTGCGGTAAGAATGGCATCGGGATCGGCAAAACCACGCAATTTTCTATCAAATATTTTAATTCCCTCGCGCATTGCGTCTGTTATAAATGTTGGTAAACAACTGTCAATACTACCATAAACAACCTCAGGCATAAAGGTTGGTTTTACCTTGCCGCAAGTTGTAGAAGGTTTGTTATTTAAAAAATCGCCAACCGTTTGGGCAGGTGCTTTGTAGCTATTTGAAATGCGGAAAGCACGTCTTTCAATCTCCCTTTGGAAATATACGCCTGCAAGCACGTCGCTAGAGCCGAAATCCTCGGGTGTAACACCCACTAAAAGCGCGCTATTTGCATTTTTACCGTCTCTTAGAAATCTGCTCATTCCGTTAGTAGCAACTCCGCCTTCCTCGCTAGAGGCGTTAACAACGCTACCTCCTGGGCACATGCAAAAAGTGTAAACACCTCTGCCATTTTCAAGGTGGGCAGAAAGTTTGTAGTCAGCAGGAAGTAACCCAGGATATCTTGCGAATTTGCCAAACTGCGCTTTGTTTATAAGCTCTTGACTATGCTCAATTCTAGCACCAATAGCAAAGGGTTTCTGCTCCATTTTAATGCCTTTGCTTTTAAGCATCTCGAAAGTATCTCTTGCAGAATGCCCTATGCTTAAAAGCAGATAATCGCAGTGTATTTCATCTTGCCCTTCTTCTGTTTCAACGATAGCAGATGTTATTTTACCACTGCTTATACAAATATCGGCAAGTTTAGTGTTAAATAGAACCTTGCCACCGCTTGCAATAATTTCTTCTCTGATGCCTTTAATAACTTTTGGCAAAATATCGGTGCCAATATGTGGCTTTGCATCGTATAAAATGCATTCGGGCGCGCCATTATTAACAAATTCCTCTAGCACTGCGCGGCACCTAGGGTCTTTAATTCCTGTGGTAAGTTTACCGTCAGAAAAGGTACCTGCGCCACCCTCACCGAATTGAATGTTGCTTCTAGGGTTAAGTTTTCCGGTAAGATTAAGCGTGTCAATATCTTTAATTCTATTATCAACACTCTGTCCGCGTTCAATAACTATAGGGTTAAGCCCCATGCGGCTTAATGTTAATGCGGCAAAAAGTCCTGCAGGGCCAAAACCAACAATAACAATGTTGCACTTTTTTGAACTACCTTTTTTAATTTGATATGATTTATCACTAACTGAAGAAACGTTTTTAATATTTAAAAAGCGTTCTTCATTCTTGACCTCTAGCCTTAATGTGCAACAAAATTGCACGTTATTTTTATTTCTAGCGTCTATTGAGCGTCTGTGCAACCAAACCTTTTTAAGTTCAGTTTTAGCTACTTTAAGGTAATCTGCGCAGAAAATTTCTATATTATTAAAATCAAAATCGGGCGGCAAGAAAATATTGCTTATTTGTAGCATCTACTTGCCCTCCAAATATGTTTTGCAACCTAAAGCCGCAGTATAACCACTAGACCACGCCCATTGTAGATTATATCCACCGCAGTCGCCGTCTATATCCAATAGTTCGCCGCAAGCAAAAAGCCCTTTATGGTGTTTTGACATAAGGGTATCACTATAAAACTCGTCGGTTTTAAGTCCACCACTTGTAACTTGGGCTGCAGAATAGCCCATTCTATCAATAAACTTAAATTGCATACATTTGATTGTGTTTGCAATTTTTTCTATATCCGAATCGCTAAAGGCGGGGTTGTCGTTTATAGAAAAACCGCACATTTTAAGCACAGTTTGTCCAAGCCTTGTCTGTAGCATACCACAGAAAAACTCAGCACAGGTGTCGAACATATTTAGTCGGCTTTTAAGTAAAGTAATAAGTTCCTCTTTAGAAACATCGGGCATAATATCTAGGTTTATTTTAGTGCCCTCATGCATATATCTCGAAAGTTGCATTATAGGCGGTCCTGAAAGTCCGTAATCGCAGAAAAGAACTTCGCCAAAATCACTGTAAGATTTTCCACTTTTGTCTACTACACTAACCTCTGCCACTACCTTTACACCCTTTAGCGAGCGAGTGTATTGGTTATCTGTTTTAACCTGAACGATAGCAGGGGATAACTTTGTTCTTTTGTGCGATAGTGTTTCGGCAAGTTTATAACCAAGATCGGTACCGATTTTACCACCTGCTACACCGCCACAAGCAAGAATTACTGCATCGCAAGAATATTCTTCTTTGCCAAAAAGGGTGTAAGAAGAACCGCTTTTTTTTATTTTTTCAATACATTCATCAGTAATTATTTTTACGTCTAATTTCGCCGCAGCAAAGCGCAATGCATCGGTAACTGACGAGGCTTGCAGGGAATAGGGATATAATTTACCGCCGTTTTCCTCTTTAAAAACAACACCGATGGAATTAAAAAACTCTTCGGTTTTGTTTAAATCAAAGTGGGACAGTGCAAACTCTGCAAACTGTGGATTACTACCGTGATAATTACCAATGCTTATATTTCTGTTTGAAATATTGCATCTGCCATTACCAGTAAGCGCAATTTTTTTACCAACGCGGTCAAGTTTTTCGAAAACTGTAACTTTTGTTTCGGGAGATTTGCTTTTAAGCGTTATTGCCGCCATAAGTCCCGATGCGCCACCACCGATAATTCCAACATTTTGCATAAGTTTCACCTACCTTTATTAGCCTGTATAATCGTAATCTATATTGATAACACAACGATATTTATTATCTATTTCTTTAATCAGTTCGCCGATTTCTTCTTTTAATTCGGCGGGCTTTTTAGCATAGTTGTGCGGAACCACAACATCAAAAACAAGATTTGTACGCTTTTCGCCCGGAACAATTCTGAAATCGTGAATCGAAAATATACTATCTAATTCTTTAACTTTTTTGGCAACCTTACTGCGAAGTTCGGCAGTAAAACTGTCGTTTACGGAAATAGGGTCCATGTGAATAACAAGTTCAATGCCTAGTTTTTCTTTTATTTCTACTTCACAAGCATCAATCTGCTCGTGGCATAGGTTAATGTTAATATCCTCGGGTACTTCAACATGAACAGAAGCAAAACAACGACCGGGTCCGTAATTGTGTACTATAAGGTCGTGTATGCCGTAAAAGTCTTCGTTTTTAAGTATTTCGCTTTCAATAGCCTTAATAAGTTCGGGGGCGGGGGGCTCGCCTAAAAGGGGACTTAAAGTATCTCGCGCTGCGCTAATGCCCGACCAAAGAATGAACAAAGCTACCGCAATACCAACATAAGCATCAAGATTAACGCCGTAAACCTTGCAAATTATAAGAGATACCAGAACTGCCAATGTAGATACGCAGTCATTAAGGCTATCTTGAGCGGTTGCTTTTAAAGAAAGCGAGTTAATTTTTTTTGCTAACTTTCTATTGAATAGGAACATCCAGAACTTAATTAAGATAGATGCAATAAGACCTATAATTGTGATATATGTAAGGGTTAGTTCGGTGGGTTCTAAAATTTTTGCAAAAGAAGATTTAAAGAGTTCTATGCCAACAAGTAAAATAAGCATAGAAACGATAAATGCCGACATATATTCGATTCTGCCGTGCCCAAAAGGATGGTCGGGGTCGGCAGGTTTTTTAGCCATTTTAAAACCAATTAAGGTGATTACCGACGAACCGATATCCGAAAGGTTGTTAAAAGCGTCTGCCATAATCGAAATAGAGCCCGAAATTAACCCTAAACTGCATTTTATAATAAATAGCAGTAGATTACAGCCAATGCCTGTAAAACTGCCTAGAGTACCATAAGCATCGCGCACTGTGGGGCTTTCTACATTCTCTCTATCTTTGATAAATAGTCTTATTAAGAGTTTTGTCATATCTTAACCCTTTACGCCTTTCGCACCTTTTGCACCAAACGACGGAGCGCCTGAAAGCAGATTGGTGTCAATAGTAAACATAGTGCTGTTTTTAGTTCTTGCGCGTTTGTAGGCAATCTCAACCAAGCGGTCAATCATATCAGTATATTTAAGACCGCTAGCCTCCCACAAATAGAAAGCGAGTGAGCCCGGAATGGTGTTGATTTCGTTTACGTAAACCTTATCGTTATCAGAGGTGTCTAAAAGGTAGTCAATACGCGAAACACCGCTACAACCGAGCGCCGAAAATACCTTTTTAGAAAGTTCTCTTATTTCTTCTGTCTTTTCATCGCTTATATCTGCAGGGCATTTGCGGGTAACCGAAGCCATACCTTTAGAGCCGCCTTTAGAATTGCTCATATATTTATCTTCGTATGAAAGAATCTCGTCGCTCATAAAAGGTTCTTCACAAACCGAAGCTTCATTTTCATCGGCATCGCCAAGCACTGAACAGTTAATTTCACGAAGTGAAGTAACGGCGTGCTCTGCCAAGATTTTTTCTGCAAACGAGCAAGCAAGGTCAATGGCGTCAACGAGTTCGGATTTATCGTTAACCTTGGTAATGCCAACGCTAGAGCCTAAATTCGTGGGTTTAATAATCATGGGGTAGCCAATAGCATCTTCTAATTCTTTTATAACGCTATCTTTTTCCTCAATCCAGTATCTTGCACGGAAACTCTTGCAAGGTAGCACGGGTAAGCCTGCATCTTTGCAAACGCTTTTGAACATAGCTTTATCCATACCAACTGCGCTTGAAACAACATCGCAACCAATGTAAGGCACGCGCATTGTTTCGAAAAAGCCTTGTAAAGAGCCGTCTTCACAGTTTGTACCGTGAACTATTGGGAATGCAATTTGTATAGTAATGTCCTTTGCTTTTGAAAATAGACCTCTGTTTATAGGCGTTATAACACACTCGCCACCTTGGGCAGTAACTGCTACTTGTGTGCAGTTTTTAAGCAAAGAGGGAATATCTTTAAAACTTTCCATATTGGTAAGTTGGTCGCCGCTATACATTTCGCCGCTTTTGGTAATGTAAACGGGAATAACGTTGTACTTGTCGCGATTGATATAACTCATAGCCTGAACTGCAGAGATTATTGCAACCTCATGCTCAACAGACGAGCCGCCGAAAAATACGCCCATATTGATTTTCATAATAACTACCCCTTATTTTGTATAGTTGTCGGGCAGGTCGTTTTCAAAAAGAACCACCCAATCGTTTTTAGTGTTGTTTCTTAAATAATCCATAGCTTCAGCAAAACTCGAAACTACCATTAGATTACCGCTAAAGTTTGCATCTTCTGCGGCTTTTTTCATAGGTATTGCACGCTGTTTGCCTACAAGAATTATAGTATCACAAATCTCTGCCGCGGCCTTACCTAGATTATAATTACACTCATATTCTTTTTCGCCAAGTTCGATAAGCCCCGGTGTTACTATAACCTTTTTTCTACCCTCAAAAGCGCCTAAAACATTTACTGCCTCGATGCAACCAACTGGGTTGGCATTGTAGGCATCATCTAGTAGAATAGAGCCGTTTATAAAGGTTTTCATTTCTAATCTGTGTTCTACAGGTTTTAATTTGGCGGCGGCGAAAATAATATCACGTTCGCTAACGCCTAAAGATAAAGCCAAACCTGCGGCGGCGGTTATGTTTACTACGTTGTGGCTACCTAGTAGTTTTGTCTTTATATGAAGCGCTTTGTCGCCACTGATTATATCAAACTCTGCACCGTTTTCGGTGTAGCAAACATTTTCGTATCTTGTGTCTCCAACCTTGCCAAACGCGTGGTGGTTGTATTCGCTAGCTTTAGCATTTATATATTCATTATCGGTATTAAGAAAAATACCGCCACCATTTTTCTTTACCCAATCGGCAAGTTCGAATTTTGTTTTTGTAACGTTTTCTATGCTTTTAAAGGTATCAAGGTGCTGTGGGCCAACCGAGGTTATAATGCACTCACTTGGATTAGCAATAGCGCAAATTTCTTTTATGTCGCCAACGTTTTTAGCACCCATTTCTGCTATAAAAACTTGTGTGTCGGGGCGAAGACCCTCTCTAACAGTTCTAACAATACCAAACGGAGTATTGAAACTTGCAGGGGTGTATAGCACGTTATACTTTTGCTCTAAAAAACTAGCCAAAATATATTTGGTGCTTGTTTTACCGTAACTACCTGTAATGCCAATTACTTTTAGGTTAGCGTGGGATTTTAGTTTGCGCTTTGCATCGGCAATATACATAGCGCCCAAAGCATTTTCCATAGGGGCGTTTATAGTTCTGGCTAAAAGCACCGTAATAGGTGGGCAGTAGCAAAAAACTAATACTAACAGTAATAGTGGCTTATATACTAAAAAGCCAACAATATCCAAAGCAGCAAATATAATTATAGATGTTACATATAATCTTTTTACTCTAGCAGTAAAAACAAGCGGTTTAATAGATTTCTTCTGCCCTGATTTTGCGTTATTGATTTTTATTACTGCTGTAAGTAAACCGAATATTAAAAGTGGAATGTAAAGGCTTAGTAGGCATAAAAGAATAGCAACTCCTAAAAAGATTGCTGAAAATACTATCTTATAACTAAAAGCCCCTTTTAACCATTTAAAATACCTTGATGGAAAGTAGGAGTTTTGTTGTAGCATTTGCAGCTGCCTTGTGGTAGAGAATATACCGCCAAGAGCAAACAGAACAATTGCTATTAAAAGAACTATTTGCATTTTATTTACCTCACTTTAAAAATGCTTTAAGTATCGCAACAATTCTTGCGGGTTGTTCTATAAACGAGAAATGCCCTGCGCCTTCAATAACACATAGGCCGCAGTCTTTAATTGTTTTCTCCATAAACTTTGCGTTGCTTAGTGGGGTTTCTGTATCCTTATCGCCCCAAATAAGCAGGGTAGGGCAGTTTATCTTATGCATAACGTCCCTTAAATCAACACCGATTACGCGCACCATAGTTTTTCTCATAACCTCGGGCGCACTCTTATAGTCGGCAGAACCAAAGTGTTCGCGAGCCGCTTGCAAAAGCCCCTCGGTGTAATTCTTTATAATAGGAAGGGTTAGCATCCTTTTAATAAACTTGAATGAATATATGCGAATTTGCTTTTTAAGAGTTTTTTTAGCAGGAATACCTGCACTGCCGAAAAGAATTAACTTATCAGGCTCTACCATTCCGTCTGCCGCCATTTTAAGACAAATACGTCCGCCGTGCGAATGACCAACCATAATAGGATTCTCAATTTCTATCGCTTTCATAAACTTTAAAATAAAATCGCAGTAGTTATCAATACCCCAGTCGGTTTTAAGTATATCGCTATCTCCACAACCGGGTAGGTCAAGGGCGATAACCCTATAACCCTGGAAACCGTTAAGAATAGGAGCCCAAGGTTTTATTGAAGAACCCCAACCGTGAATTAAAAGTACGGGTGCACCGCTACCTTCGTCAGTATAATTTATACGCAAACCATCAATTTCAGTAAACATATATGCTCCATTTCAAAAAATAAATTAAAATATCTATTTTGATATTATACCAAACTTTTTCCAAAAAGAAAACCCCATTTAACTATAATTATAATATTTATTTATATTATATATACATATATACGAAAAACAGCCTGAAAATGCCCAAAAATTAAAAAAATAAAAATTTTTAAAATTTTTTAAAAAAAGTACTTGACTTTAGCGTGATAAAGTGCTAATATGATAACACAGCAAAGAAAACACGTGGTTAAAACCATAGAAAATTGGAGGAAATTAAAATGAAAAAATTTGTTGTATTAGCATTAGCAGTATTGATGATGGCAGCCGCAGTAGTAGGTTGCGGAAAGAAAGACGCTTCACAGTCTGACTGGGAGTACGTAAAAGAAAAAGGCGAGTTAGTAATTGGTTACACCGTATACGCACCAATGAACTATGAAGAAGATGGCGAATTCATCGGTTTCGATACCGAGTATGCAAAAGCAGTTTGTGAGAAACTTGACATCACACCTAAGTTCGTAGAAATCAACTGGGACACCAAAGAGGTTGACCTAGCAGCTAAGAAGATGGACTGTGTATGGAACGGTTTCACAATCACACCTGAGCGTGAAGAGCAGTTAGACTTCACAACACCTTACATCAAGAACAGACAGGTTATCGTTATCCGCAAAGCAGACGCTGATAAGTATAAGTCAACCGCAGACCTAAAAGCAGCTAAACTTACTGCTGAAAAGGCATCAACAGGTGAAGGCGCAATTAAAGATGATGAAAACCTCAAAAATGCTACTTATGTAGAATCTGATGTTCAAACTTCTGCTTTGATGGCAGTTAAAGCATTAACTTCTGACGCTTGCGTTGTAGACTACACAGTTGCATCTGCTATGGTTGGCGTTGGCGATTACAAAGACCTTGCTATTATTGATGGAGTAGAACTTTCTGTTGAAGAGTATGGTATCGGTTTCAGAACCGGTTCAGACATTACCGAAATGGTAAACAAAGCAACAAAAGAACTTATTGCTGATGGCACTATGGAAACAATCGCAAAGAAATATGAGCTAGACGCTGTTCTTATTAAATAATTATAAAAACAACAATTCTTTGCTCTCGGATTAGGCAGACGCATTTTTTGCGCCTGCCTTTTGGAGTGTTATATAGAAGAGATAAGGGGGCTAAACTAAACTTGGTCCCGTTTGTTATCTCAAAGAAAGGAAATTAAAATGGATTCCTCACTTTTAGGTGTTACCCTTCATTTGTTGGAGGGCTTTTATACAACGTTTTTGGTATTCGCAATAACGTTGGTTGCGGCAATACCGCTAGGTCTTATAGTAACCTTTGGCTCAACAAGTCGTTTTAAACCTCTTGCGATTTTTGTTAGACTTTTTGTTTGGGTAATTCGCGGCACACCGCTATTACTTCAAATTCTTGTTTTGGTTTATGGCCCGGGCCTTATATTTGGCGCACAACTTTATGAAAACTATGTTGGCGTTATGATTGCATTTATCATTAACTATGCTTGCTATTTTTCCGAAATCTATCGTGGTGGTATCGAGTCTATTTCGGTAGGCCAGTACGAAGCAGGCTATGTGCTTGGTATGACTAAATCGCAAATATTTTTCCATATAGTGTTGCCACAAGTTATTAAAAGAATAATTCCACCAATGGGTAATGAAATAATCACATTAGTTAAAGATACCTCTTTGGTACGTATAGTAGGCGCACTGGTTTTTGCCGGCGTACAGTATAAAGAAATACTTGGTCAGGCATTTGAGTTTGTGTCGGTTAAAGCACTTATTTGGCCGTTATTTTACTCGGGCGCATTCTATCTTATATTCTGTGGACTTCTAACAGTCCTATTTGGATATATCGAGAAAAAATTGGATTATTATAAAGGTTAGGGGGGAAGAGCAATGTCTGTATTAGAAGTAAAAAACATAGAAAAAAGTTTCGGTAAAGTAGATGTTTTAAAAGGCATTAGTTTTTCTCTAGAAGCAGGCGAGGTTATTTCAATAATCGGCTCGTCAGGTAGCGGTAAAACTACTCTACTTCGTTGCCTTAACTTTTTAGAAACACCCGAAATAGGCGAAATTTACGTTAATGATAAGTGTATTTTAGATGCCGCGATGCACAAAAAATATACCGACGAGGAAATTCGTCAAAATCGTTTACACTTTGGTTTGGTGTTCCAGTCTTTTAATCTTTTCCCACAGTATTCGGTGCTTAAAAACGTAATGTTGGCACCAACTTTGCAGAAAATTGACACCCCCGAAGAAATAGAAAAACACGCTAGGGAAATACTAGATAGAGTTGGTCTTTCCGAAAAGGTAGATAACTATCCTTGCCAACTTTCAGGTGGTCAGCAACAGCGTGTTGCGATTGCAAGGGCTTTGGCTCTAAAACCTGATATACTCTGCTTTGACGAGCCTACAAGTGCCTTAGACCCCGAACTTACCGGAGAGGTTTTGCGCGTTATAAAAGAACTAAAAACCCTTAATACCACAATGATTATCGTAACTCACGAAATGGAGTTTGCGCGTAACGTTTCGGATAAGGTAATATTTATGGCTGACGGTGTTATCGAGGAAATGGGAACACCCGAAGAGGTTTTTGATAATCCGAAAAGTCCAAAAACCGCCGCATTCTTTTCAAAATCGTTAGAGAAATTTTAAGGTATGCAAAGACTTATAAGTTGTATGCGCGCCGCTATTGAGCGCTATGATATGATAGAAGACGGCGATAGAATTTGTGTAGGTGTATCGGGCGGTAAAGATTCGGTTGCACTTTTGGTTGCGCTTGCCGAAATGCGTCGCTTTTTCCCTAAAAAGTTCGCGTTGTTCGCTTTGTCTTTAAATATGAACTTTGATGGCGTTGCTACCGATTTTTCCCAGATTGCCGAACTCTGCCACCGCATAAACGTTCCGTATACCGTAAAGGACACACGCATAGGCGAGATTATTTTTGACGTACGTAAAGAGGCAAACCCTTGTTCACTTTGTTCTAGGATGCGCCGCGGTGCTTTGCATGACGCTACTAAAGAGTTAGGTTGCAATAAAATTGCTCTGGGTCATCATCTGGACGACGCGGTCGAGACCTTTTATATGAATCTTTTGCAAGGTGGCTCTATAAATTGCTTTAGCCCCGTAACCTATCTTTCTCGTAAGGATATTACAATGATTAGACCAATGGTATATGCCTTCGAAAAAGACGTTCAAAGGGCGGTAAATTCGTGGAATTTGCCTACCTGTAAAAGCGGTTGCAAAGCAGATGGTAATACCGAAAGGCAGAGGATAAAAGAACTGCTATCGGTTTTGGAAAAAGATTATGAGAATTTACGTAAGAAAACTCTAACCGCCTTGCAAAACGGCGAGATAAACGGTTGGCATAATTAAATTGGAGGAGCAATATGGAAAATAAAGAAACACCGCGTATGACTGCGCTTAAAAAGTATAATGTTGCGCGTGGGAACCTACTTTTAATGGTTGGTCTAACGGCAATAAATGTAATTCTTGCGGCAGTAGGCTCAGAGTATATGATGCTTTTTTCAGCAACAGTACCATACTTTACCGCAATACTTGGCACAATAACAGAGTTTGGTTTGCCATTAGTCGGATGTGTTATATCTGCACTTGTAATGGTAGCAGTATATTTCATTTGTTGGATTTTTAGTAAAAAACACTATGGCTGGATGATAACCGCACTGGTTTTGTTTTCTTTGGATACATTAGTGTTGGTGCTTTTATATCTTTTGGCTATGGAGGTTTCAGGAATTGTAGATGCGGCAATACATATTTGGGTTCTCTATTATTTAATTATTGGTGCAAGTAATGGTGCAAAACTCAAAGTTTTGCCCGAGGATGAAATTACCAATACACAAGAAATTGAAGTGGATATCATTGTGCCCGAAACAAATTTGGAAAGTGAAAATTCTAATACGCCTACATTGCGTGTAGCGGATACGGGTGTAAAATCACGTGTTCTTTTAGAAGCAAACGCATTGGGGCGACACATTTGTTATCGCCGCGTAAAACGTATTAACGAATTAGTTATTGATGGATATGTTTACGACGATGTAGAAATGCTTATTGAAAGCGCACACGCTCTAAATGCTATAATCGACGGGCATCGTTTTCAGGTTGGATATGATGGCTCTGCCCATAGCTATTTGCGAGTAGACGGCGAAACCGTTGCAAGAAAACTACGATTATTCTAGAATAAATAAACCCGATGCTTTGCTGCTAACAGTATTTGCATCGGGTATAATTTTAAAGAAAAAACTAAAAATTGATATTTAGAAAAAACGAGAAAAAACGAGAAAACAAAAGAAAATCGAAGAAAGTAATTTCTAAATTAAAAAACTTTTAAAAAAGTATTGACACGAAAGTTTTATTATGGTATCATAACACACGTTGAAAATATTTTTGGAGGTATGAATCATGTCAACTTTTATGGCAAAAGCACAGGATATGCAGCGTAAATGGTATATTGTTGACGCAGCTAACAAACCTTTGGGTAGAGTTGCTGTTGTTGCTGCAGACATTCTTCGTGGTAAAATCAAGCCCGAGTTTACTCCTCATGTAGACTGTGGCGATCATGTAATCATCATCAATGCCGATAAAGCTGTTCTTACAGGTAAAAAATTAGAGCAGAAGTTCCATCGTACCCATTCGGGTTATATCGGCGGTCTTAAAGAAGTACAGTACAAGAAATTGATGGCTCAGAAACCAGAGCTTGCAATGGAGTACGCCGTTAAGGGTATGGTACCCGACACAACTATCGGCCGCGCTGCCCTCACTCGTCTACGCGTATACGCAGGTAGCGAGCATGCACATGCAGCACAAAAGCCCGAAGTTTACGAATTTTAATCGGGAGGTATTAGGTAATGTTTGAAGGAAAACCATATTTCTATGGCACCGGCAGAAGAAAGAGCTCGGTTGCCCGTGTACGCGTTTACAACGGTACAGGTAAAATCACAATTAACGACCGCGATATCGACGATTATTTCGGTCTTGAAACCTTAAAACTTATTGCACGTCAACCCCTAGCATTAACCGATACTGCAGAGAAGTTCGACATTGTATGTCGCGTAGCAGGCGGCGGTGTTACCGGTCAGGCAGGTGCAATCCGTCACGGTATTTCCCGTGCACTTCTTCAGTTCGACGAGAATCTTCGTCCTACCCTAAAAAAAGCAGGTCTCCTAACTCGTGACCCAAGAATGAAGGAAAGAAAGAAGTACGGTCTCAAAGGCGCACGTCGTGCACCACAGTTCTCAAAGAGATAATTTGTTATCTTACAGAGTATTCAAAAACCCCGAAACCATCACGGTTTTCGGGGTTTTCTTTTTGCCTTGATTTTCGTCTTGGTGCAAATTTGGTGCAAGTTTTTAAACCCCCCTATGACCGAAAGAGCCATAGGGTGTTTTAACATATTCTTATTAAACTGACCGACAAATTGGATTATTTGCTTTCATATTTTGTTGCGACATAAAACCATTCTTGAATTGCCGAAAATGTTGCAATAGAGCATACAACTATGGCAAGGTATTTTAATTCCACAAAGGATATTATCAAAGGAAATAGAAATAGCAGTAGTCCTGTTGCTTTGTTCATAATTGTATGTAGAGCTATAAACTGTTTTTTAGAAACAAATCCCCATATGATATTACAAATTTTGATAATTGTGATTATGCCGCCCCATATCCATAACCACCAAGGAATATGAATGTTTGGCAATAATTTAATAAAAGATACTGCTACGAACACCAGGTCAGCCGCAGTATCAATTTTAGCCCCGAAGTCACTGACACTATTTGTCTTTCTTGCGATAGTGCCATCTATCATATCACTAAAACCACAGAGAAGATATGTGATATAAAATGCTGATGAAAAAACAGGAAAGAACAGCAATAAAATACTGCCTAGAATACGGCAGCTTGTGAGTATATTTGCGATATGCCTTGTCATTTATTCACCTACAAATCTGAAAAGGATTGACTGTTTTCACCAATCCACTTCTTCGCCCAAGCAAACAATGTTTCGGACATCAAATTAAAATCCACTGTTCCACCGTTTTTTATATTCAAAAAGGTTTCAACAATGACTCGTTCATCTGAAGATACAACTTGAAGCAATTCTTTTTGATGGCTTATATAGTTTCCAGTTTGCTTAAAAGAAATTGCTTGTACAACGAAAGAGGCAGATTTATATAAACCTCGCAAAATATCTTCGCTTTTTTCATGGAGCATATTGTGAACACATCCGTGGAATATATTGCAGACGCCGATTTTAATGGCTCTATTCACGGCACGGTCATCTATAAGAGCGAACACTTTGTCAAGGTTACCCTTGATTGGTGTCGTATCATAACAAAACTGAAAAAGGTCGGATGGCTCCCAATTCATAATCTCATTAATGCCTGAGATGAAACCACAAATCAATTCCCTGTGGGTAAGGGTGCCTAACATTGCATTATAAGTTTGAATATCCATTGGAGACAATTCATCCAAAATTACAACAATATCAACATCGCTTGTTTCCGTTGCTTCACCACGGCCGTAACTGCCTTGTAAACCAACAAACCATACACGGTTTGCGAAAGTCTCATTTAATGTCTGCAAGAAGTTTTGCATCCAAGCAGTAATATCTATCATCTTAATACCCCTGTAAAATTGTCATTTATTGAATTGATTGCATTATACCATAAATCATTCAAAATAGCAATGTTTCTGCAATCTTCTTGAGTCATAATGATTCTTTATAGAATCTTTATGACTCTTTTTCTTTATATAAGACTCTTTATTAATCATGATGATTATATAAGCATGATGAGTCTTTGTCTTAAACATAGAGTAATTAGGGTCATGAGACTTACAAAAGAGTAAAAAATCCTTTTGATTGTTTTTTAGCATTATAGAAAGACTACTAAAAAAGCCCTCAGACTTTAAATAAAGTCAGAAGGCTTTTGTTTTTGTTATTATTGCCAAATAAGATTTATATAATAATACAGCATTACAAGACCTGTGCTAAATAAAGCGCCTCCTATAATATCCGAGAGCCAATGCACACCCGAAATCAGTCTGCCAAGCACCATAAAAACAATAAATAAGGTAATGGTAATGGCTATAAAAAACCTTAAAGTTTTGCATTTGATGCGCTCGTTAAACTGCATTATTGCGGTTGGCATAACACACAGAGTGAGTATAGTGGTTGATGATGGATAAGAGGCTTCTAGGTATCCGTTTATTAAGACCGGTCTATAATTTATAACTAGGTATTCGAACAGAATGTATACCGCCATAGTTGCAATATAAAATATGCCGAGCGTTAAAATACTACCATCAACCTTTAATATATTTCTTCTTTTAATCCACTGTAAAAGCCCCAGTATACCAAAGCCGAAAGCAAAGATAATTGGAACTAGACCTAACCAGTCAGTAATGGTGTATAGGTGCATATTAACTCCCGTAATTTCTAAAAAACACGAGTTAATGGTTGAAAATCCTACGCTAGAGCCTTTGGGTCCTATTGCTTTAACATCAATAATAGTAATAAGCTTGGTCCATAGTATAAATGCGGTTAGAAAGATTAGTGAAAGATATAAAAATTTTCTGCTTGCTTTTTTCATTGTTTTTGCCTTCCTTTTTGTGTATTTGGTTTTCGCCTAAATACACAATAACAGAAGACGGTAAATAATCACAAGAAACAGGGTGTATCAATAATGATACTTTTAGTGTCATCTCTTTCTAGCGAGCATAAAAACCTTAATAATTAAGAACATAAGTAAAAAAGTTGCTGCATATGGTTGCAAGCTGATAATAAAAAGAAGTACGCCTGAAAAATTTAATATTAGCGAAATTTTTGTTTTAATTTTTTGCCAAAATATATTGGTGTAGTTTTGTAAAGCAAGCGTTAATATTCCAAATAATATAATAGTAACAACCAAGCACAAGAAAACAGTCTTAAGATATGGTGCAACTGCCAATAAAGCTAAAAGTGAAACCTCGCTAATTGCACCATTTAATTTTTCTGCGAAAAAAGGTAAAAATAGCAGTAACGAAGCAAAAATATCCATTAGCCCAAAAAGCAAGTCGCAAAAAACACCATCTTTTTTCTTATTATCTTGTTCTGCTATATCAAGTAATTCTTCGCCCGATAAAAGTTCGTCTATTGTTACCGAAAAAGTTTTTGCAATAAGTTTTAAAGATTCGATATTTGGATAACCTCTGCCCGACTCCCACTTTGAAATTGCAGTTCTCGAAACATATAGAGATTCGGCAAGTTCTTCTTGCGTAAGACCTTTTTGTTTTCTTAAGTTTTGTAATTTTTCATTAAATTCCATAATAACACGCCTTTGTTTTTAACTTAATAGAGTATAGCACAAATTTCACAAAAACTCAACAATCTCCAAAACTCTATTAAAAGTAGAGTTCTATTTACTAATAACAATTGACAGAACTTTTGGCGTTAAGGTATAATGAAAATATAATCCGTAAAGGGGCGGTAGTGTGCCAATTTTAGAATGTAAAAGAAGAGATATTAAAAACCTCAACGAAACCGAAGTTGTAAATATGGGATATAGCATTATAGATGGTATCCTTGGCGAAATTGTAGGGGATAACGGCAAGCTTCCTGAAATGCATCAAGATGGTGCGCCATCTACTGAGGCAATGGCTGCTTGTACAGATAATACTCGTATTAACGACCATATTGATATTTTTTCTAAAACTGCAAAAATTGTCTATGATTTAGGCACAGTTACTAAGGTAGAAAACTTGCTTATAAGAGGTTATTACTGCCCACACCAAAAAAATTATACCATAGGCGAGTTTAAGGTTTATGCATCTGATAACAGAGATAACCTTTTTGATAGAGATAATGAACTTGCACACGAGCGTCCAATGGATACCCTTTATTTTGGCGAAAGAAACAACGCCGATTGGGTGTATGATGTTAAGGGTAGCCTTCGCTATTTCGGTATAGAGGTACTTGTTTCTAATCCAACCGACGAGTTGATTCGTTTAAGTTACATAGGCGTATATAGTAAAGATTATACCGAAAAAAAGGCACTAACACCAAGTTGTTTTGAAGAAAACTTGCTTTGTAATCTAGAGCCTAAGTACATAACCAGAGGCGAGCTTTTTGACGATGACAGAATGGTTAAAGTAGAGGGCAAAAAAGAGTTTATCTTTAAACTAGCAGAGGCACGCAAGGTTAAAAAACTTTGGATTGTAACCAAAGGCGATGCTAAAATAAGTGTAAAAGGCTTTAAAGAGATAAGCCAAGAGGATTTACCTTACGATAGAAAAATGCATAACCTCGAGTGTACAACCGGCGCGTCGAATGACACCTTGAAAGTACTAGTTAAGGGCAAATGCTTTGTAGACGGTATTGGCGCTAGTACCGACGCTTTCTTGTTCTCGGTTGATTCAGAAGATGTAATCGCGCCAAACTTTTTAAGTATTGGTGCTAATATTCTGCCAATGCACTTTATGCAAGAGAGTATTAACTCGGGATACAACGAGGTGTATTGGGAGTTAGAGCGCGCTCGTATACTAAAAGTGCGCCCAAATGTTGTTAGAATGTGGTTCCAACCCGATTGGCTCGCCACTAATTACGATGATTATAAAAACGGCAAATACGATTTCGAGTGCCAAAAAATGCAGTCGGTTTATAGGTGGCTAGACGTATTAAAAGAGGCAGGTAGCGAAATAGAGTTTAACTTTGGTTGGAAGGTATCTTCCTATGCCCAGGAGTGGTATTCGCTTGATAACAATAATCGTAGAAACTCTGCACCTCGCGAAATAGACCTTTTTGCAAAATGCTGTGGCGCTACTTTAAAAGAACTTATAGAAAATCGTGGTTATGATAACATTAAGTATTTAACCTTCTATAACGAGCCCGATGCTCAACCCCACGAAGAAGAAATTGCCGATTTTTGTGTTGTGGGTAGCGGCGTAGAGCGTAAAGAGTATTGGAAAAGAATGATGCTTGCATGCCACAAAAAACTTAACGAGCTAGGCTTGGATTACATAAAAATTTGGGGCCCTGAAACCTGTCGTGTAAGTAAAGAACAAACCGAGTGGATTGACTTCTTTAGCGACGTGCCAGAGGTTGATAAATATTCAGTGCATCGTTACGTTTATAAATGTAACAAGGGTCAAACAAGTTACTATGATAATTTCTTAAGACATGCATTAAAAACTAAACCTGTTGTTGTATCAGAGTGCGGTCAATGTATTAGTATGTCGGAATACTTGTGGAATCATAGTAACATCTCATTCTTTACCGACCTAACAAATATAGGTGTTTCGGGCTTTTTGCTTTGGGTGCTTAATAGCGTATATATTACCGACCCTTGTAATTTTTTGATGCGAGACCATTTTCATATGTGGGATGCGCCACAAGTGGCAGGTGGCATAGATAATGTTCGCGAAGTTTTTTACGAGTGGGCTATGCTTAGTCGTTATATTCCTAACCATTCACAAAGCATTCGCACAAAGGTTTTAGAGGGTACAGACGATGCTCGTATCTGCGCTTTCACAAAGGACGATGATATAACCATTTTGGTTGAACTAAAAAAAGGTGATTCTCCAAAGGAAATCGAAATAAAACTTAAAAATGGTATCAGTAAGAAAATGTATAAACACATTTACCGCAGACCCAACTGCAAAAATGGTAGTGCTATAATGCCACCTTGTGTTGCAGAAATTGAGGTAGGGGATACAATTCGTGATACCACAACTAACGAGTATCAAGCTATTGTTTATACAACCATCCCGCCGGTAGCACAAGTAAGGGTGTTCTCTAGCGAGTTATTCTTAGAGCCTAACTGTCCTTATTATTTGAATGCAGAGATGGTTGACGGCAAGGGAGAAATTGCTTATGAAATAACAAAACAAGTAGGCGATTCTTTCACCATTAACAAACTTGATAATTCGGTAATGCTTAAAGAGGGATTCTCTAAGGGCGATATGTGTGCAATTAAAGCATATAGCGTAGAAAACCCCGAGGCGTATAATATAATAATCGCAAAAGCAAGATAAATTAAGTAGACACGGATTATTCGTGTCTACTTATTATTTATACTAAAAAAATATCGGTATTGATAAAAGTGTATCTTTTTTTATATTGATTATTGAAAAATTATATTGTATAATGCGAGCAAGCTAATGTATAATGTTTATATATTCATGTTGGGGGAAGATATATGAGTGTTATCGAATGCAAAAAACGTGATCTTGTAAAAATCAACGCAGAATATGTTAAAGAGTTAGGACACAGTTTGCTGGAAGGTAAACTTGGCACTATAACAAACGCTGAGGGTGTAAAACCAAAAATGAAACTTGGCGCAGATTACCAAGAGGAAGCTTTAATCGGTTGTACAGACAGCAAGCGAATAGACGGGCATATAGATATTTTTGCCAAAGTGGCGGATATTGTATACGATCTAGGCTATGAAGCAAACATTGAAACAATCGTTTTGCGCGCCTATTATCACGCGGCTGACACATCTTTAAACTACACGATTGGCGAGTTTAAGTTGTTCGCCGCGAATAGTAAAGAAGAATTGTTCTGTGATGCTAACGAGATAGCACACGAACGCGGTATTGACAGTTGGGTAGGCGGCGACAGAAACAACTCCGATTGGGTTTATGATATAGAGGGGAAATTCAGATTCTTCGGCATAAAAATACTCAATCCTAATCCTACCGATGATATAGCAAGACTTGGCTACATAGGACTTTATAATAAAGAGTATACCGAGAAAAAAGAGTACGTTATAAATAACTTCGGAGAAAGTCTTGTAAAGAATTTAGAGCCTGTAACTATTACCGACGGAAATCTTTTTGTAGACGAGTTGATGTGCGAAATTAAGGGGCGGAAAAACTTTGAATTTCTGCTTGAGGAAGCACGTACACTTTCAAATCTTTGGGTTGTTACTGTTGGAAATCTTGATATAAAAGCCAAGGGTTTCAAACTTGTTTCCAAAAAAGATTTGCCTTACGGTAGAACGCAATATAATTTTGAAGGTATTTCTAAAAAAGAAGCAAGAAATTTAAAATTAACGGTTAAAGGCAACGGCTTTGTAGATGGCATTGGCGTTAATTCTGATAATATAAAATTTGCTGTAAACACAAATAGCGTTATATGCGATGATTTTTATGGCGTAGGTGCAAACGTACTGCCAATGCAGTTTATGCCCGAAAACTTAGAAACAGGGTATAACGAGGTTTACTGGGCATTAGAGCGTGAAAGAATTTTAAAGGCAAAACCAAACGTTGTCAGAATGTGGTTCCAACCCGATTGGCTTGCCACTAATTACGATGATTATAAAAACGGTAAATATGATTTCGAGTGCCAAAAAATGCAGTCGGTCTATAAGTGGCTTGACGTGCTAAAAGAGGCGGGCAGTGAGGTAGAGTTTAACTTTGGTTGGAAGGTTTCTTCTTATGCACAGGAGTGGTTTTCTTTCCCCGGTGTTGAAAACAAACGAAACTCTGCACCTCGTGAACTTGACCTGTTCGCAAAATGTTGCGGCGTTACCTTAAACGAACTTATAAACAATCGCGGATACGATAATATTAAATATCTAACATTCTATAACGAGCCTGACTATGCAGGAAATTCTTTGGCTTTTGGCGATTTCTGTGTTGAAGGATTCGATAGAAAAGATTACTGGAAAATGATGCTTGTAAGTTGTAGAAAAGAAATAGATAACTACGGCTTATCACATATTAAAATGTGGGGCGCTGAAACTTCCGGCGCAGTTCAAACACAGACAGATTGGGTAAATTATTTCAAAGACGTTAAAGAACTAGACTGTTTTACCACACATAAATATCAGCACGTAAGCGGCTTGGATACGGCTTACGATGAATATATTAAAAAAGCGGTAAAATATAAGCCCATTATTTTAACAGAATGCGGTCAGTGTTATAGCGGTGCTGAATATCTTTGGACTCGTAGCCACGTGCAACTTTTCTGTGATATGGCAAATTTAGGCACTAGCGGCATGCTTATTTGGTGCTTAAATAGTATATTTATAACCGACCCTTGCAGTTTTGAGATGCGAAATGGTATTGATATGTGGGATATGCTAGCCGTAGAGGGTGGTATAGATAACGTTCGCGAGGTTTTTTACGAGTGGGCTATGCTTTCTCACTACGTTCCTAATCACTGCAAATCGATAAAATCAATTGTTACGAGCGGTAGTACAGAGGCTCGTATCGCATCATTCAAATCGGGCGACGACTATACTGTTGTAGTTGAGTTAAAGGGCGATAACAGCGATAAAAATATAGAAATCAAGTTTGATAAGGCGGTAAACAAAAAGTTCTATAAACATATTTATAGAAAACCGACTTGTCGTAACGGTAATGCTATAATGCCGCCAAGCGTTGCAGAAATTAGCGTAGCAGATAAAATCGTAGAAACGGTAAGTGGTGAATATCAAGAAATTGTTTATACTACCATTCCGCCTGTGCCTCAGGTAGAACTTTGCGCTAATGAATTATATATAAAGAAAGGCGAAAGTCGATTACTCTCGGCTCAAATGATAGACGGCGTTGGCGAAATTTCTTATGAAATTATTGCAAGCACAAGTAAAGAGTTTAATTTAACAGGTAGCCGAATTTCTGTCGGTGCTAAGGCAAAGAAATCCGATATGTGCGCCATTAAAGCGTATAATATCAAAAACCCAAAAGCCTGCTCGGTTGCAATAATAAAAGTGAAATAAAAAAAAAGAAGGTTCGTAAGAACCTTCTTTTTTGTTAATTATTAAATAGTAAAGGTGCTTTTTTTCGAAGACCTAGCCAAAGCGGTGTGCCAATTATTAAAAGCACCAAAAGTTCGCCTACGCCAACCTCTATAGAGGAAATCAAGAAACCTGCCATAGTAAATCCGTCAAGGTAGAATATGGCAATTTCGAGCCCTACCAGTAGCGCATTCATAATAACGGGCGCTAAAAACGATATTATTGGAAATTTGCGTATCGTTATTTTCCTAGCCCATCTTGTGATTATTGCCGCAAAAAGTGTAGCGACTGTTCCAAACAGCAAATCAATTGGGTTGAAAGACGTTAGGTTTGAAATAAAGCAACCAACTGTAAGTGCGGGGATTGCCGCAGGGGTAAATAGAGGTAATATGGTAAGTGCTTCCGAAATTCTAAATTGTATAGGTCCGTAAGCCAAACCAAAGGCGGCAGAAAGATAAGTAAGTGCAACGTACGCCGCCGCAATTACACCGCATAGGGTTAGTGTTTTTGCAGTAATTTTCATTAAATTCACTCCGTAGTTTTATTTTTTGTCAGGATTTTGCGAACTGACATTTTAAGCAGATACGTGTTTGCTTATAACTAAATATGGCAACTGCCTTCGCAATGCTCACAGTCGTGGTCGCCAATTTCACCCAAAATAGGCACATAATCAATGCCCTGTCTTGTGTAGTAGTCGGCAAGGGCGGCTTTGATAGCCTGCTCCGCTAAAACAGAACAATGTATTTTATGTGGTGGCAGACCGCCAAGAGCTTCAACAACCGCCTTGTTAGAAAGGGCAACTGCCTCTTCAATAGAATGGCCTTTTACCATTTCGGTAGCAATAGAACTTGTTGCTATAGCCGAAGCGCAACCGTAGGTTTTAAACTTACAGTCGGTAATAATCCCATTCTCTATTTTTAAGTACATTTTCATTATATCTCCGCACTTGGCATTACCAACCTCGCCAACACCATTAGCATCGGCAAGTTCGCCCATATTGCGCGGATTCATAAAATGGTCCATAACCTGTTCGGTATACATAATTAAATCTCCTTATTTTCTGATTCTTGCTTTTTAATGCGCTCCCAAAGTGGCGACATTACGCGTAAACGTTCGACAATAGGGGGGAGTGCTTCTAAAATATAGTCTGCATCAGCCATAGTTACATCCTCGCTAAACGAAAGACGAAGCGAGCCGTGAGCAATTTCGTGTGGAAGCCCAATGCTTAAAAGTACGTGGCTTGGGTCAAGCGAGCCCGATGTACAAGCAGATCCTGAAGAAGCACAAATGCCTTTTGCATCAAGCATAAGTAGTAGCGATTCGCCCTCGATACCTTCAAAGCAAAGGTTAACGTTGCCTGGCAAGCGTTGTAGACTATCGCCATTTAGGCGGCTACGCTCGATTTTCAAAGCGCCCTCAATAATATGGTCGCGTATCTTTATAAGATTCTCGGCGCGAGTATCAATAGATGCAACTGCACGCTCTATTGCGGCGCCCATACCAACGATAGCGGGAACGTTTTCTGTACCTGCTCTGCGGCCGCGTTCTTGCGCGCCACCGTCGATAAGATTTGGCATAAAGATACCCTGCCTGCAATAAAGTGCACCAATACCTTTTGGTCCGTGGAACTTATGCGCCGACATTGAAAGTAGGTCTATATTAAGTTTTTCAACGTCGATATGAAGCACGCCAACTGCTTGTACTGCGTCGGTATGGAAGATGATATTCTTCTCGCGGCAGATTCTACCGATTTCGCCGATAGGTTGCACAGTGCCAATTTCGTTATTAGCAAACATTACGGTAACAAGTCCAGTATCCTCGCGAATAGCATTTTCGAACTCTTTTACCTTAACAATGCCGTTCTCGTGCACGTCAAGTAGTGTAACCTCAAAACCTTCTTTTTTAAGGGCGTCTAAGGTGTGCAAAACCGCGTGATGCTCGAATTTAGTAGAAATGATATGGTTTTTGCCCTTTTTCTTCATAGCCTTGGCGATGCCTTTGATAGCCCAGTTATCTGCTTCGCTACCGCCTGCGGTAAAGAAGATTTCGCGAGGCCTTGCGTTAATAGCAGTAGCTACCTGTTCGCGAGCCTTTTCAACGCCGTTCTTGGCTGTTGAGGCAAAAGCGTAAAGGCTTGATGGATTACCATAATCCTTTGTAAAATAAGGCAACATTTTTGCTAACACTTCGGGGTGTAGCGAGGTGGTTGCCGCATTATCTGCATAAATAAATTTACCCAATTTAAAACATCCTATATCTAATATATTTTTTTGCTAAGGCTATTGTATACCATTTTAGTATACATTGCAACACCTTTCTACTAAAAAATACAAATTTTGTTAAAACTATTTAAATTTTTGTGAGGCGTTTACTGCCAATTTGTCGCATCTTTCGTTTTCTGGATGCCCCTCATGGCCTTTAACCCAAATAATTTCTACCTCGTGCTTTTTAATAAGCAGTAGTAGTTTTTCCCAAAGGTCAACATTTAATGCAGGTTTTTTATCTGCTTTGCGCCATCCGTTTTGTTGCCACGATTCTGCCCACCCTTTAGTAATGGCATCGGCAACGTATTTACTGTCGGTAGTAAGGGTAACTTTGCAAGGCTCTTTCAGTGCCTCTAAACCCACTATAACCGCGGTTAACTCCATTCGGTTATTAGTGGTGTTGGCTTCGCCTCCCGAAAGTTCTTTTTCGTGGCCTTTATATCTTAAAATTGTTCCGTATCCACCGGGGCCGGGGTTACCCGAGCAAGCCCCGTCTGTAAACATTTCAACCTCTCGCAAAATATAACACTCCTAAAATAAACTTATAATGAATATACTTATGCAAAATAGCGAATATGTGCTATTTCGCGCCGAAACGTATGGTTTCGGCACAAGATTTTAGAATAAAATCTTAAGCATTTCATTTCAATGGAACAGTGGGGAATTATTAACAATAATTCCCCTATCCGCTGTTTTAAGCGGATGCGAAACACGGTATGAACCGTTGTTTCGCTAAACTATATCCATTATAATGTAATCCACCAAGAAAAGCACGCCGTATATAAGGGGTTGGTGTGCCAGGTATATTATCAACGCGTGCCTGCCAACAAAGGCAAAAGGCGGTATCCTCTTTTTGGTTAAAAAGTGTGGGAACTTACCTGCGGGTGCTAAAAGACCCACAAACGCACCGCTAATAAACATAAAAATCCAAGGCAAGATTGGAAAATAATCGGCTGAATAAAAATCCCACGAATGAAAACCTAAAATAAATAAGCTATTATTTTCGTATAAGTGGTGGGGCATTTGCAAACTAAATTCGCCAAAGCCGATATATCCGTTTTCAATGTTGTAAAATGCCAAAAACAGTATAAAAAAGAGTATTGCGCCAATCGGTATAGGTATTGCTTTAATAACCTTATTTAACAGTCCTACTAAAAGCATACCGCAAGATAGTAAGTGAAGTATGCCGAAATATATTTCCGCACCCTCAATATTAAAGTAGGGCAGTATAAGCGTAACTGCGGTTAAAAGAAGCGCTACTAACGCCAATTTTATACCGCGCGCAAGATTAGAATGGCTAAAACTGCAACAAATACCCGAAAGGAATATAAAGAAAGCCGCAAAAAAAGGTTCTGCGGGCGCAAAGAAATTAAGCAAAACCTCGCCCAAAGGCATTGAAAACATCCAAGCCATAGTATAAAAAGCGTGATAAAACACCATGCAAAGCACAGCAAAACCGCGTGCTTCGTCCAAAGTGTTGTAACGAATTTTTACAGTTTCCATAACTCTCCTCTAGTATCTTCTAAACGAGCCAACAACCTTGCCCAAAATTTCAAGGCTTTCGGGGTGTATAGGCTCAAAGTCTGGGTTTTCGGGGTATAGAATAGGCTTACCATCTTCTATTTCAAGACGTTTTACGGTGGCCTCATCGCCTATTAAAGCCACTATTATATCGCCCGAATGGGCGATAATATCACGGTTGGCAATAACAAGGTCGCCATCTAAAATGCCTGCATTTTTCATACTAAAACCCGAAACAACTAGTCCAAACAAACTTTTTCTGTCGCCAAAATCTGACGGAACAGGGAAGTATTGTTCAATCTGTTCGGCGGCAAGTATTGGTACGCCGGCTGTAACCTTTCCTAGAATTGGTATGTTAACTGCATTTTGAAAGTTTTCAATAACAATAGAGCGCGACGAGTTAGAAAAACGCTTGATATATCCGCGCGCTTCCAACGACGCTAATATTTTATGAACAACAGAGGTAGAGGATATGCCTGCTTCACTGCAAATTTCTCTGACTGTTGGCATAATACCTGTCTCTTGCTTTTTAAGAAGAAGGTCGAACACTATTTGTTCGCGTTTATTTAAAGGTTGCATTTTTACCTCCAAAACTAGAAATATTTTCTGTCTAAACTTCTGAATTGTAAAGCTTCGGCGATGTGTCTGTCGTCAATAACATCGCAACCGTCAAGGTCGGCTATGGTGCGCGAAACTTTAAGGATTCTGTCATACGCTCTGCCCGACATACCAAGACTGTCAAATGCTGCTTTCAAAATTTCTTCTGCAGATTCACTTAACGGGCAGTAGGTGTGTAAAAGTTTGGGTGTTAGTCTTGCATTACAGGTAATACCTGTGCCCTCATAACGTTCTTGTTGTAACTTTCGGGCTTTCTCTACACGTTTTCTAATTTCGCTTGATGGCTCTTCGCCGCCGATAGTATTAAGTTCTTTAAATTCGGTGGGCGGTACCTCTACGTGTAGGTCAAGACGGTCAAGCATAGGGCCTGAAACTCTTCCAAGATATTTTCTAACCTTACTCTCAGAACAGGTGCAGGGTTTTGTTGGATGTCCAAAATAGCCACAAGGGCAAGGGTTCATAGCGGCAACCACCGTCATACTGCAAGGGTATGTTAAAGAGCCTACTGCACGCGATATGGTAACCTTGCCGTCTTCAATAGGTTGGCGCAAAGTTTCCATTGCCGAGCGTGTAAATTCAGGGAGTTCATCTAAAAATAATACACCGTTATGTGCAAGCGAAATTTCGCCGGGACGCGGAATAGAGCCACCGCCTGCAAGGCCGGGCCTTGTAACTGTGTGGTGGGGCGAGCGGAAAGGTCTTTTCTTTATTATTGGTTGGTCTTCTGGAAGCATACTTGCAATTGAATAGATTTTTGTGGTATCAATAGCCTCGTCAAAATTAAGTTCGGGAAGAATAGAGGGAAGCCTTTTTGCAAGCATACTTTTACCCGAACCGGGAGGGCCAATGAGCAGAACATTGTGTCCGCCCGCAGCGGCAATTTCCAAGGCTTTTTTTGCGGCGTGTTGACCCTTAACTTCTGAAAAATCAGGGATATAACCATATTCTACTTCTTCGAAACTTATTGGTTCGCATTTTTCTATAATCTTTTCGCCTGTAAGGTGGTTAAGTAGGTCTGTAACGTGTGCGGTGGGATATATGTCAATTCCGTCAATAACGCTACACTCGGCGGCGTTTTGCGAGGGTACAAACAAGCGTTTAATACCGTGTTCTTTGGCACAAATTGCCATTGAAAGCATACCGTCAACAGGGCGCACGCTACCGTCTAACGACAGTTCACCAATTATTACGCAATCGCTAAGGTCTGCTTCAAGCTGCCCTAAAGAACTAAGTATTGCAATAAGCATAGGTAGGTCGTAAATTGCACCGGCCTTTTTAACGTCGGCAGGGGCTAGGTTAACAACTATTTTGCTTGGCGGAAAACTAAGTCTGCAATTTTTTATTGCAGCGCGAACCCTATCGCGTGATTCTTTAACCGCGGTATCGGGAAGACCAACGATATTAAAAGAAGGCATTTCGCTTCTAAGGTTAGAGTCTGCTTCAACCTCTACCATAAAAGAATCCATACCAAAAATGCCCGTGCTGTTAATTTTAGAAAACATAAATATCACACCTTTTTACTTTGAGCACAAATGTTCTTTTTTACAATTATAACCAATTAAATGCTATTTTTCAAGAGGCGTTATTGATTTATAATAGATAAAATTTGCAAAAATAGTAATAAATTTTTTCCGTTTTGGGTTTTTCGGTTGAAATAGAAAACAAAATAATGTATAATAATGTATAAATCGACAAAAAGGACTTGAAAAAATGAAAAAAAGAATATTTGCATTATTTTTAATTGTAAGTATGGTTGCAACTTTTGTTGGTTGCAATAAAAAAGATACAACCTCATCAAGCGCACCTTCATTGATTGTGCAAGAGATAGTTGAAGAGTCAAAATACGCGGTTAACCCACTAACCGGTACCGAAACTTTGGAAAAAGATGCCGTAAAATTGCGCCCAACCGCAATTATGATAAATAATATCGAAACCGCTTGGGGCGTTCAGGCTTCACTTTCTAAAGCAGACATCGTGTATGAAACCTACGTAGAGGGCGGTATTACAAGGCTTATGGCAGTGTTTAAGGATATCCGCACAGTAGGCGATAACAAAATCGGATCGCTTCGTTCTGGCAGATATTCTTATCTCGACTTAGCGCTTGGACACGACGCAAGATTTGTTCACGCGGGTCTTGATAACGTTTACTGCAAACCTTATATTAACAGTTTAGGAACAACTACTGTCGACCTTAATACTACCTATACACAAGGTAATATAGTTGGTGGTAATAGTTGCGCCGCGCGAATTCCAAATGGACTGTCGTTAGAGCATACCTTGTATACAACGGGCAAAAAACTTTATAAATTGCTTAAAAGTGAAGCAAATATGAAGTTAAGTGAAAGCCAAGAAAATTGGCAGAATTTCGTTAGCGAAGATAATAAGTATGTTCCGGCAGATGGCGAATGTAAAAAACTTTTCGTACCATTCTCAAGCATGTATACCGCAGAATTTAAGTTTAACGAAAAAACAGGCAGTTACGATAAGTACCGCTATGGCGAAATACAAAAGGATTACGATAATAAAAACAAGGAAATCTCCTTTAAAAACGTATTGGTGCTATATTCAAGCGTAAACTATTTTAGCGATGGCACGCACGTTAAAACCGAAATGGGTTCGGGCGAGGGATACTATGTATCAAACGGTGGCTACCGCAAAATTAACTGGTCAAAAGGCGATGCAAGGTCTTCTATAAAACTAACCGACGCTGACGGTAAGGAAATCGACTTTAATCCAGGTAATACCTATGTTTGCTTTACAAATTCAAGCAATAAAGGCAGCACTACATTTAAATAAAAATAAGTGGCAGAAGGTATAAAACCTTTTGCCACTTTTTTCTTGCCCCTAAACGAAACGGGGGCAGGTTATTGCAATCCCATAACGTCTAGTGGGGATAGCCAACCATTTTTATCTTTAATAGCAAAATGTAGGTGAGAGGTGTCCAAGCACTCGCAAGGAACCTCGCCCACGGTACCCACAATTTTACTCATGGTAACTTTTTCGCCCTCTTTAACAGTAACGTCATTTAGACCGCAGTAATAACTAAGGTTACCATCTTTGTGCTCTACTACAACGGTGTTCCCCCAAAGCGAGTCTTCTTTAATTTCGCTTACTGTCCCCTCGGCGCAAGCCTTAACAGTAGAGCCTTCCTCTGCTACTATATCTATGCCGTCGTGTGCGCGCATATCACCATAAGTTTCTGAATATATAAGGCTATCTTTTGAAAAAGGCTTAATAATATTTGCCTTTATAGGCATTGCATAGGTTAGTACCTTTGCAGTTGCAGCCTCGGTAGTTTCTTCTTTGCTTTCTGTGGTAGGCTGTTTTTTTTCGTCGTTTTGTAAAGGTTTATCTTCGCTCGTAATCGGTTGTTCACTTGTTGTTATGTCAGGTGCTTTGCTTGGAGTGGGGTGTTGATAGTCGCTTTCGGTATAGGTTATCTTGCTTGGCTCTGTAACCTTTTCGGCCTTATCAACAGTAATTCTTGCAATACCTCCGGTTGCAAGCAGTACCATTGCAGCGGCAATAT
>JAZOQV010000048.1:0-11457 GCA_045656265.1 Acutalibacteraceae bacterium
CAAATCTAAAATTTTACACCCTTTATTTTGAAATTCAAATTTTCAAAATCTCAAAAGTCAAATTTTCAAAATTTTATCTTTCGTTTTCAAAATTTAACTCTAACAAAATGACAGAGACCCGATTAGAGCCTCTGTCAAAATTTACTTTTTATTAGGTTTTTGCTCTTTCTGATACTTAAAACATTTCTCAGGAGTTTCACCGTAATGGCAACATTCAAAAGGATGCCAACAATCTTTACAAATTTTCTTGAACTTTTTACATTTGCAAATTCCCATACTATTACCTCAACCTAAGGCTTGACTCCAAAAGAACTTACCTATAATGATAAACAATGGGAGCAAGAAAACAATAATTACCAATGCGATTAGTAATGACATAACTATTTCAAAAATATGGTGTTTAACAAAATTTATAAACTTTTTCATTTAATTAGTCCTCAAAAATATCCATAGGTACGGTTATTTCTTCCTCTGAATCTTCAACACCAATATAAACTACACCGTCAACGTCTACGACAGTTTGACAGGCTAATCCTTGCGATACTCCTGTCATTTCTTCAAAATCGTTCTCAGTAATTTCTTCCATTCTAAAATATTTAGTCATTTTATCTCCTTTCCGCCTGCGGAGGTTTAGGTAAGGGTTGCCAATGTGTAAAGATATTTTGACGATGGATTATGCAGTCGTGGTAATCAGTATGCCATAGACCGCCGCCTTGATAGGTCGCTATCATTGTGCAACTTCCTGTAAAAACCAAACAGCGTGTATCTATCTCAGGTAGCATATGTTCTACACTTACCCACATATCAGCATCTATACCATCGTGATAACCTTTATCGTATTGTTCACGGTCATATTTTAAAGCCTTAATCAGTTCTTCTTTATTGACATTTATACCAACTTCCTGAACCGCTTGAAATACACCATTTTCAAAATTTACTCGTATATCTTTGACAGCACTTTCAATAATGCTTATAGGCGATTTATACATTGTTTTCAACCTCCGTCTCACTCTCAATTTTATAATTGCCGTAAGGGTCAAGGGCGAAAGTAGGTATCACAATCTTATAGTCATTATCGCTATAGTATCGTTTCGAGGAGTAATAGCACCGGTTTTGTTGCCAATCAATTTGGTAACACCTATCTCCTTTTTCTCGCTCGTCCCAATAGGTACGCCATACTTGTATATCGTTATTTATACAAAAAGATATAAGTTTACCATATTCCTCTATATTAGAAATTAAATATACTCGTTTCATTGTTCCTCCTATATATCGTTAATTATAATGGTACAACCTTTCTCTAACAAATGTGTGGCTAAATCGTAAGGGTTTACATCAAAATATGATGCATCACAACCAAAGAAGTCGTTAATGTAATCTATCATTTTAACCTTAGCGGTTTCCTTATCTGCGACAGATAATTTATTGCAGTCAGAACAATGTTTTATCTCTACACCTAAGGTTAAGCTTTCAAGATTTTTACCTCGTGCCGCTCGTATGATAGATTTTACTCGTTGTTTTAAAGTTCTTTTAAAGTTTGCCATTTTCAACTCTCCTGTTCCAAGCCTTTATAGTAGCATTTTCGACATCTTCTTTTACAGCATAAGGTATAGTTAGATTAGTTACAGTTCCACCTCTTGCGTGGCAACAATTACAACGGATAGAGGCTACATAGGCTTTCTTTCCTTTGTATTTTGTACTTTTGCGTTCTAATTTTAATTTCATACTTCCGCAAAAAGGGCAAGGTTTTAATTGATTTTCCATAGATTATTCCTCCTATTATAGTTGTAACTTTACAAAGATTCTAATAAGCGTTGTAATAAACATAATTGCAACAATAATATCAACACCGAAAATAAAGTATTTTTCTCTTTTGAAATTTCGTATTGCACTTGCTATAGAAATTGCTCCTAAAAAGGTAGCGATAACGATAATTGCAAATAATAATATAACGGCTAAAATTTTCATTTTGAACCTCCTAAACCATAGTAGAAAAGCAGTAAGCGGTGCAGAAAACCAACAGCATAAACAGAGCGGCGATAAGTCCTAAAATGCTGATTATTTTAAATACTAATTTCTTACTGTTTTCAAAAGCAATAATACAAGAAACGAATAAACCTATAAGTCCAAAAAATATAAATCCGTTCATTATTCGCCGCTCCTTTCGTTCCACGCATTTACGGCTTGACCTTGTGCTATAAATTTATGGTCGTGCCATTCCTTTATAACAACTCGCCGTCCTCTTGCACCGCAGGAGGAACACATAACGACATAACCATTACCAATTTTTCTAACTCGTGCTGTACCATTACAAAAAGGACATTGTTTTATTGTTTTATTAACATTCATTATTCGTCCTCCACTGCCGCACTTTCAAGATACCTCTGCTGTATATCTTCCGGAGTTTCTTCAATATCTCCAAGCGGATTTTTAGGCTCAAGCACAATTTCTTGTTTGTTGGTATATCCAAAATGATTTTTACCGATAAAGATACCGCTTACAGGGTTGATTTTACCGTTCATCATATAGTCCTCCCACAAACCTGCAAGAACACCATAAGCCTTTTGAATAATCTCGGTCCGGTTATCAGTTTTACCTCTAAACTTACCTCTGCTCCAATCGTAAAGAGTTCGGCGGCTAATACCGAGTGCATTAGCCATACCCTGTACAGTTGGTTTCATATCGTCCTCTACACAATGATTAAAATACCATTGGATGCGGTCTAAAACTTGCTCATCGCTATCAAGGTCAATAGGAGGCAAATCGAGAGCCAAGAGGTTATGTCTGAGATATTTTGCGTTATCTCCGGCTTGTACATTTTCCATACCAAAATTTTCTTGAGGGTTTCTAACCCAAGACTTTTTAGCCTTTTCGATAATTTGATTTTGCTGATTTGGAGTAAGGTCAAGTTCTTTATTTTCTTCACTCATTTTATAGTTACACCTCCCAAGTTGTCTAAAGTAATACCTTTCCACTGTTTTACACCGTGTAAAGCAACAGGTTTAGCATAATTCTCCATACATTCATTGAATCGAGGAGAACTCATAGCGGAAAGTCCATTAGTTTTACACCAAGATTTATATGCTGTGTAAAATTCGCCTCTGCCGATACGAGCATTTTCTTCAAGTTTGCACCGTTCCTCAACAAAGAGAGCAACCTTATCATTTTTCTTTTCATAACTGCGGATACTCTCTTTAACTGATTTAGGTTCTTGCAGACCTCGTATGTGGTAGTTGATATAGCCGTCAATAAGCCATTTGAAAATCACAGCCTTTGCATCGGGTTGTAAGAACTTTGATTTTAGTTCTGTATCTCTTTCATCCTCTCCAAAATGTCTATTAAACTCAATAACTCTAACACGGTCTGAGGAGAAAAGAGATTTATCAGATACCGCAGGGAGAGAGTTACAACTTAACCACATTTTGAATTGTGGAGTATATGTAAAGGCTTTTTCGTGAAGATTTCGGGTAGTAATCGGGTCATTACCGGTATAATTCTTTATCTGTGCCTCATTGAGTTTACCTGCATCCTCTGACTCAGAGAGTGTAACGAATCTTTTACCTTTAAGACTTGCTAACATAGGGTTGGCTCTGTCGTAAGAACCGGCGGCTCTATTGGTACAGATAAAATCGACCTGCATAGCCTTAGCGTAATCTCCTAAAATATTATGAATAGTATTAAACAAAGTTCCTTTGCCGTTACGAGTTTTCTTACCATATGCGATAAACATACATTCCTCTTTTGCAACACCGCAGAGGGAATAACCTAAAGCACGTTGTAGGTATTTCGCAATTTCTTTATCTCCACAGGTAATTTCGTTAATAAACTCCGCCCATCTGTCAAAGGTAATCCTTTGTGTCGGTAGAGGATAATAACAGTTAGTAATCATTGTGAGGTAGTCGTTAGGGTCGTGGTCTTTAAATTCGCCCTCCTCTAAATCGTAAGTTCCATTCTCACAGTTTATAAGATATGGATTTTTGTCAAAAGTCTGTATTGAAATCGCCGTCTCCTCCTGAGCATCTTTCAAAACTCTATCTCTAACACGGCGGTCTCCCATTTTAGCAACAAAAGTCTTGTATTTCTTCGCTATATCCTCATCCTCATCGGGAATTTCTCCACAGTAGAGTTGCATAAGTTTTACAAATTCTTTCATTTTACCGCTTACGATAACAGAACCTGTATCTTTAACCCACTTAGTAGAATCGTAAACGAACCACTCACGAGCCTCAGTACAATATCTGCAACTATGACGGTAACATTTACCGAAAAGTTGACCGAGAGACATCTCGTCCCATTTATACTCCGTACTCTTATAAGGGTGTTCTGAAACGATAGTAGAGAATACTCTTGACTGACCCTCATCTAAGAAATATCTGCCGTCTTTAAGTACAAAAACGGAGGATTGCTCATATTGAAACTCCTGTCCCATTATTCCGCCTCCCCGAATCTTTTACCACAAGCAGGGCAGAAATTAGCACCCTGTTTTTTAAATCGCTCACATTGTTTACAACCATATCGAGTTATATCAAATTCGTTTGCGGAGGCGGCAACACAGAGAGCAGAGAAAAGAAATCCCAAGAAACAGCCTATTACAAGACCTATAAAGAAAATTAAAAATTTCATAATCATTATCTCCTATATTTTGTTATGCTGTTTACAATGGTAAGTATCTCGTATTCGTCAAGCGGCGGTTTACAAGCGACTTCATTCGCATAACATAACTCATCGTAAATTTGTTCGTAATTATATCCTGCATTGTGTAATTGACCTGCAAGAGAGGTTAGCGATATATTTCGGCAACCATCAGGGATAGGAGGATATGTAGGTCGCAGGGAGATTTTACCGTCTTTAGGTTCGTTAAAAACAGGTTGATATATATTAGGAGAGCGGTTAGAATCGTTGCTCTCTACAGTTTCGGGAAAATAGGTAGATACTATATAATCAATAGCCGCTTGATTTTCTATGATTTCTTTAAAAATCAGGGTCTTTCCTGTCATAATAAAGTATCTGCCCGACTTGTATATCTCAACTCCGTTCCGGTTGTTTCTCCCATTGAACGGTAAATCTCCTTTAACCAAGATATGAATACCTCTACCGCTCTTACTCTTTTCGGTGTAAGATTCACAATGCCTAATTAAATCAACACTTAAAGCAGATAATAAACCATTATCCTCAAATCCTGCATCTATATCTATCCCTACAATACCGTTATCGGCAAACACAAATCCTATATGGTCGTAATTTCCGTCCTCCACAGAGGCTACAGCCGTTTCGTAAGTATTCCAAGTGTTAGGGTCAACAGAGGATGCAGACTTTTTTATGGTAGATTGCATAGGTATTTTACTGTTGTTCCAAGCATTTACCCATTGAGGAAGTAATTTTAATTCGGCAGGTATGGTATCATATCTCATAACAATTACTCGCTTTCCTCTGTTTTCTTAGTCTTTTTGATAGCAGGAGCAGTCTTTTTCTCTACAGCCTTGAAATAGAACTTATCGTCAACACAGAGAGCAAATCCCTCACAGATTTCCTTTTGGCTAACTGTACCGTTTTTAACGATAGTCATAGCCGCTCCCTCTGACATTGTGTTTTTAACAAGGTCTTTTCCTGCTTTCATAACGAACTCTACCTGTCCGTTTACAACAACTAATTCCATAATCGTACCTCCTAAACATTTATAATCTTTGCCGCTATCATATCGGCTGTGTGAGTAAACAAAACATTTGAATAATGTTCAATGGCTCTGTTGTAATCCGCCCATTGACTTTCATCGGTGTATGCTCCCATATGGTAACGAATACAAGCGATTTCTTCCTCAGTCAACTTAAATAGTTGTGATAAAACCATAACAGATTTATCGCCGTGTCCTTTGAGGAGACAATCGTTGTTATACACATATGAGGTTGTATCATACGCAGGAGTGCCGTTCAGAGTTTTACCCATTATTGGATGAACGTAATTATCCATTTTACAAATATCGTGGAACATACCGACAATGTAAGGGGAGCGTTGTTTTTGCCATAATAAACCTAACCTTTCGGTGAGATTTACGAGTTCTCGTCCTACTGTTAGGCTGTGGTCGAATAACCCCCCCTCATAAGCACCGTGATACTTTGTAGAGGCAGGTGCAGTAAAGAAACCTTTGCTCACGAGAAAATCTATTAACTCGTCTGTGGCTAAATCGCCCATAAAATCTTTAAATTGAGATATTCTGTATTCCATAATTTTACCTTTCCGGAGGGGAGTGTTTCATCCCCTCCATTAGTTTAATTAGTTATTAAGAAACGATAAATCGTACTTAGGCTTAGTTTCCTTTTTGTTTTCTGTCGCAGTTGGTTCTGCGGCGGAATCTCCAAATCCGTCTGCCTCTGATTTGTTCTTAATGTTGATAAAGGTAACAGTTTTGTTCGGGTCATCTCTATGAGGCTGAACAGTATGCTCGACATCCCCCTTAAAGAATTTGCCTACTAAATCCTCGTGGTCGATTTCGGTAAGAGAGAAGTCCTGCAAAGCGGTCTTAGCCATAAACGAGAACGCATTTAAACCGCCCTCAGACTTAACGTTGTACCTTTCGGTATGTTTCTGTCCATCTTGATTTACGAGATTTACTTCGATTTTTCCAAATTTCTCCTTGTAGGTGCAACTCACAATTTTAAAAATGTGTTCACCCTCCGGAATAGTTGTAAATCCTGCTGAAAGTCCTACAGTTGCCATAATTATTTGTCCTCCTTAATAAGTTTAGGTTGTAATTTATAAGTTTCAGACGTGGTCTGATACTTTTCCAAAAGACCATCATTAGCCAATGCCTCTTTGTCAATTCCTGTAGAGATAGACTTAGATACATTCCATTCGTATTTATCACCCGAAATAGATACCTGCTTGTCTCCCTCACGGAACTTACTTATAGCATACTTTTTAATGACATCCTTTGCGGTCTTGAGAGCCTTTTCTTTATCCTTGATTTTTTCGGTCATTTCGTCAATTTCTGCCTGTAATACCTCTGCATCTGCGATAACCTTATCAATATCGGTATCGGGAGACAAAGTGTTTTTACGCAGATATTTAAGTATCTCTGCATCCTTTTTCTCATCAAAGGTAGGAGAAATACCGCTCTCTATGTACTCTTTCCACCAAAGGATAGCAGGGTTTACATAGTCAACCTCAAAGTTAGGATACCTCTCACTAACCTTAAAAGGATAGGTAATAGTGTTATTTGCGGTAAGAACAAAGTCCTCAGGGTGTTCGTAATCATTAGGTTCTAAGAACGAGGCTACCATAATTACATTATCAACACCGAGCAGATAGGCATACAATGCCGCTTGAAGTGCGTAATACTCAGGAACGTCTCCTTGCCAATCTTCCGCTCTCTTAGTGGTCTTAAACTCGATAACTGTATCGGGTTTTTCATTTTCTCCGTAGAGGAGACTATCCCACATACCGCCGAGAATTTTCGTATCAGCGAAAAAGTCTCCGTAGGTCTTTTTGAAATAATCAGCACCATATATATCGGTAGGAGTTTTGAGGTTAGTCATAAAGTAGGCTTTTCTCATATACTCAATCTGCTTAGGCTCGATTGTTTTACCTGCGGCGGTATAAATAGTATCTTCAAAAGGTTTTTCGTAGGTTTTAGTAATAGCACACCAAACCTCGAAAGGTGTACTCCACGGATTAAGACCGAGAACCGTAGCGAAACGAGTAGCCGTGAGTTTCTTAGGTCTCTTAGGCGGTTCGATTTGGAGACGGTTATCTTCTAACCATTTAACATTACCCATTGTTTAATCCTCCTTGATACCTTTCTGTACCTCGTCAATCAGTTCTCCTACCTTGAGAATGAGTTGTGTACATTGGTCTTTAGTAAGTTCAGTGAAGTTATTGGTTTTGACAACAATAGCCTGTATGAACTCCTCCTGAGTGTTATCTACCTTGTTGAGCATAGCAAGAGCCTTTTTCAACTGTTCGATTTGGATAGCCTCAGCCTGTGCGGAACTATCAGTAATTTCCTTTTTAATTTCCGCTCTCTTTTCTTCTGTTACAGGGGTTTTCTTAGAGCCGCCTTTAGAAGTATCCTTTTTTACAGTATCTTTAATACCGTCTATGGTATCCTGTTCGACAATATCAAGAACCTGCATATAAAGGTATCTGCGGTGGTAAGTCTGTTTAGCACCCTCACCTTGAATTTCCATCATAATTTTATTACCCTTGATAGTGAGGAGTTCGCCCTCAATCTTAGGAGAATGGAATACGATAGTGCTATCAGAGTTAAAATCATAAAGTGTACCGGTAGGAACACCCTCAGGGAATGTAACAACAAACAGAAGTCCATTATCTGCGAAAATCTTTGTTGCTACAGGTACAATATCCTTTAACTCGAAATATTCACATTCCGCAGTAGGATTTATGCCTGTTTTCTTGACATCTGCCGCAAGGAAATCTATCCTTGCTTTCGCTAACTTTTCATAAATAGAAGTAGTAGGTGTACTCATTTGTTAAACCTCCAAAATTGATAATAATTGTTTTTTAATGTTATTGATTCTGCGAGTATTAGTTCTCCGTATTTTTCGGCTTATGCCGAGAAAATCTTTAACATAATTATTCGCAAGTTTGATATACCACTCCTTGTCTATAGCGGATATATCTAATTTGTTACTGTTATCTACAAGACAATGTTCGGGCAGATTGCTAATTTTGGCTTTACCACCGCTTTCAGCGTGTATTTTATACAGAGTACCATAAGTAAGGTCTTTGGTCGCATAAACCCTGTTTACATTCTGTACAGGTATAAATTCGCCGTCTATACAATGGTAAGTGCCGTCATATTTAGAACCTGCTTTAGCAATAATCTGAAAAGAGAAAATATCGTTACAACTTTTAATCGTATCTTCGACAGGAGTGTTATTTACGAAATACTCCTCAACCGCTTTTGATACAATCGTAAAGTTGTTGTTGATATTAAAAGCACCTGCTTTAGGAATACCTCTTACAAGGTATCCGCCTTTGGTTTTGACGGAGCCGTTATGTTTTATCTCTATATATCCGTTGACATCTTTCTGTACAACTTTTTTAATAACATCTCTCTCCAACTCAAAGCCTGTCCGTTCTTGCCATTCTTTAGTTATCTCGTTCACAAGAGGTAGCACAGATTTTTTAGCGACAAACATAATTCCGTCCGTATTCATTTGTACTATCTGCACATTTTCCTCACCAAGAGTGTGCAAGTGATAACCTAACTCCAAAAGGTACAACTGTCCGCTTATACAAACTGACCTACCCATTAAAGGGTCGTATAGGTCGTTCCATTTTGCTAACATAGCACCATAAGTTGTATTGGCAACCAACTTTAAAGCATTTGCTGTAACCATATCGCCGTTTTTCTTAGCCGTCATTCGTCTCTCAAGCATATCTGCGTAAATCTGTGGGTCAGGGATAGAACGGCTACAGTATCCGTTTATCGTCATAAGATGCGGATAATATGAGGCTACATCTTCATTTATAATCAATGTGTCCTCTGTTTCCTCGATTACTGTGTTACCGCAATCTCCGTGTATCCCACCAAAACCGAGAGTATAATTACAATTACCTATGCTCGATTTATATTTACTTGAAAACAACTCTTTATCAGAGATGGTCTCATCGTGCATCTTGTCAAAGAAATCGAATACTGCTTGAGGTATAAATTCTTTTCTAAGATTATCGGGATAATGATATTCTCTTTCGTCATCGTGCTGTTTAGGAACTGCGGAAAGATAAGCCGCAGTCAGTCTTGCATTAGTCATTGTTAATGCCTTTTTAGGTGAAATTCCTGCCATTTGACCGAGTGCAATTTTATTTTCAATGTACGGCATCCTAAGTTTTAGCCATTTTTCTGTAGCATCGACATCATAACTGCAATAGAAAATGGTTTTTTCTATCTCCTCTTTAGTAAGAGGTCGGTCAATGTCGAAATCTACTTGAGTCTCCTCGATATTCATACCGAGATGAGCCTCGACTGCTTTAAGTGATAATCCCTGTTGCATATCGTCAAACAGGTCGCAGAGATTGATTATAAAATACTCCTCTTTAAGCGGCGGATAATCCCAACCGTTTAATTTGTGTTTAATGATATAATCGTTCAACTGCTTTACTTCTTCGGGGGAAAAATCACAAGCCATACTTTTTAAAATAAATTGGTCGTAATGCTTTATATTTGCACCTACATAGATTGCATCCTTATTGTTATCAAAGTATTCTCTTACACCGTCATTATCGTTGTGATAAATTGAACGTGAGGCGGTATCTACATCTTTGAATACTGTAACATTGTCGTATGCAAAAACCTCTGTATCGACTACTATAAACCTCATTTATTACCTCCTAACAAGTCATCTAACCAATTTAAAAGACTCGTATTAGGTTGAAGTAATGCGGTCAATATGTGTTCCAAACAAGGAACAGCGATAGAATTTCCTGCTTGTTTGTAAAGTTGGCTGTTAGAAACTCGTTCTATCTTTTCATCAAGAGGTAAATCTGCATATCGCTTTTTACTTCTTAACTTTAATTGAGAAACCTCAGCCTCTGTGTAATATTTCGCTTTATAAAAGTCCTCATCGGTAAAACCCATAAGTCTCCAACATTCAAGCGGTGTTAATTTTCTTACACGATAACCTTTTTGTTTCATAATGACCTGACCTGAGGATGAAGTAGAGTTACAAGATGCGGTTAAAGTAGGGCAAATATCTTTTATCTCTGAGCGGTTGTATGCGTTGAATTTATCGGGGAGTTTTCCTTGATTTTCAACAATACCTTTTGCGGCATCCTTTACAAACCCATACTCGTTAGAGATATTTTCTATATATTGTTCATCCATAATCTTTACCTCTTGATTACCCCCCCCATTAGTCTGTAAGGTAGGGCATAGTCCGTGTACACTGTAAACTCTGCGTGAACACTCATATACCTTATCCCACTTACCGCCGGAGAGTGTACCTATAACTTTATACTTCATATTCGATTACTCCTGTCATACCTTGATTACCAAAACCTTTATAATCACGAGCCAAGAGTGTACTGCAAATGTCGGTAACTTTTTCTAATTTTTTACCCTGTTTGCTTATGACCCCCCCACTTTAAGAACACCTGTAGCACCAAATGTACCTGTTTTGGTAAAGTTGACAAAACTACTATTTGCGTATTGTGCTTTAATGGTTCTACAAGTTCCGTCATCGTGAGGGTTTAGCGGATAACTTCCTTGATGAAGTTGTCCGTTACTCGTATTCCTGCTTTGGTTGTGATGGTTTTCGCTATCGTTACTCTCTCTCTCTCTCTCTCTCTACAGGGCAGAACCTGAAACCGCCGCCGCTTTCTATCTGCTCTGCGGTTAAATTTTCTGCGTATTCAATATACTTATCAGAGAGGTAGTATTTATCATCTACCTTGTCCTCTAAGAAATCGAACATAGTGGTCTCAAGAGGTATAGGAGAG